>DNJQ01000101.1:0-5935 GCA_003497225.1 Bacillota bacterium
AAAGAAATTTTCTAATTTATACGTAAATATGCTTAAAATTATTTAAGTAAAACGCTTTCATGAATTTTATCTACTCATATCACATCGCTTTAATTGTTTTATTATCAAAATGCGTATAGAATAAGTTGATAAATTATTTTTGGAGGTTTTATTATGGTAAAAAGAGTTGCAGTTCTAACATCTGGTGGCGATGCTCCGGGAATGAACGCATGTTTAAGAGCTATTGTTCGCTCTTCTTTAAATCAAGGATTAGAAGTTTTCGCAATCCGCGAAGGTTATAAAGGTTTAATAGAAGATAATATATTTCAAATGCAGAGACACTCAGTCTCCGATATTATAAATCGTGGTGGTACTATTATTGGTACTGCAAGATTAAAAGAATTTGTAAATTTAGAGGTCCAAAAGAAAGCAGTAGAAATTCTTCATTCTCACGGAATTGATGCCCTTATTGCTATTGGTGGGGATGGAACTTATAAAGGTGCATTAGCCCTTCATAAGCTTGGAATTCATACCATAAGTATTCCTGGAACTATTGATAACGATATCGCTTCAACTGATTACTCTATCGGTTTTGATACCGCGTTAAATACCATTATTGAATGTGTTGATAAATTGCGTGATACTTCAACCTCTCATCAAAGATGTTCAGTCATTGAGGTTATGGGACATCGTTGTGGAGATTTAGCCGCTTATGCTGGTATCGCTTGTGGCGCTGAAATAACTTTGATCAATGAAAAGCTTGTTAATCGTAGTGAAGTTATTGAAGATTTAAAGAGACAAAAATCTGAAGGTAAACGCCACGCCATGGTTATTGTCGCTGAAAAAATCACTAACGTTGAAGAATTCGCGCACGAAATCGAACGTGAAGTCGGATTTGAAACTCGTTCTGAAGTTTTAGGACACATGCAAAGAGGTGGAGTTCCTTCCGCTTTCGATCGTGTCTTAGCTTCGCGTTTAGGTGATTACGCCGTTTCTCTTCTCGCTCAGGATATTTCGGGCGTATGTTTAGGAACAGTAAATAATAAACTTGTTTATACACCAGTTGAAGAAGCTTTAAAGATGGAAAGACACAATTCCATCAAGTTCTTAGAAGTCGCTCATCGCTTAGCATAGGAGGTAATATGATCGAACAATTAACTAAAAATACTAAAATCGTTTGTACTATCGGTCCAGCTAGTGAAAGTAAAGAGATGCTTTTAAAACTTATTAGAGCTGGAATGAATGTTGCAAGAATTAATTTTTCTCATGGTAATTATGAGGAACATTTAAAAAAGATTAACACTATTAGAGAGATTGAAAAGGAAGAAAAACTTTTAATTCCTATTATGCTTGATACTAAAGGTCCTGAGATAAGAACCCACGATTTTGTCGGTGGACAAGCGAGCATCAATACCGGCGATATAGTTCGTATATCGATGGAAAAAGTATTAGGTGATAATAAACTTTTCTCAGTCACTTTTCCGGGATTATATGATGATGTCAAGGTTGGAGATAAAATCAAATTAGACGATGGGAATTTGACTTTAGTTGTCACCGAAAAAGATAAAAAGAATAAACAGATAGTGACAAAAGCATTAAATCACGATGTCATCCGCGATAAACGTGGAGTTAATTGTCCCGATTCTCATCTTTCACTTCCCTTCATTTCTGAACAAGATCTAAGCGATTTGATTTGGGGGTGTGAACATCATGTAAATTATGTCGCAGCTAGTTTTGTTCGTAATAAAGATGACATATTACAAATACGTAATATTTTAAAAGAACACGGCGGAGAAAATATTTTAATTATTTCTAAAGTTGAAAACACTGAATCCGTAAAAAATCTCGATGAAATCATCGAATATAGCGATGGCTTAATGGTCGCTCGTGGTGATTTAGGAGTTGAGATTCCTCCGGAAGAAGTTCCACTTGTTCAGCGTGAGATGATTGAAAAATGTAAACGTGTAGGAAAACCAGTAATTACCGCCACTCAAATGCTTGATTCAATGAAACATAATCCTAATCCAACAAGAGCGGAAGTTAGTGATGTTGCTAATGCGGTTTTAGAAGGAACAGATGCTGTTATGCTTTCCGCCGAATCAGCTTCTGGAGAATATCCTGAAGAAGCAGTAGCCATGCAAAGAAAGATTTCTAGTAGAATGGAAACTCTTCTTGATTATGAAGCCTTAGCTAAAGTTGCTTTTGATACATCAAATAAAACTGTTAACGCCGCTATCGCTAATTCAGTTTGTGATACAGCTTTATTATTAAACGCTAAATTAATTGTCTGCTTTTCTGAAACAGGGGCTACCGCTCGAAGAGTTTCAAAAGCTAGACCATGCTGTCCTGTAATTGGAGTTAGCAACAATTTAGATGTCTGCTACGCCGGTGTTTTAAACTGGGGTGTTTATCCTAAGCCTGTTAAAAAGGTTCCACAATTCATTGAAGAGATGGAAGTTTTAGCTATTCATTTAGCTAGAGTTCATAATATTCCAACAGGAAGTACAATTATAATTACTGGTGGTACACCAGTAGGTGCGGGAAAAACAAACTTTATGAAAGTTATAACATTAGATGATATTTCTTCGGAGGTCGATATATGAGAAGTGTAATATCCATTGATTTAGGTGCAACAAATTTGCGCGTAGGTTTATTAACCGAAAAACTAAAAATAGTTAAAGTCTTGCGCGAAAGAACGACAAAATCTGATCCATTAAAATTATATGATCAGATTAAAGATATGCTTGAAAGAGTTTTAGAGGATGTTCCAAGCGATATTGAATATCCTCGTTATGTTGGAGTTTCAGCTTGTGGCTTTACCGAGAATGATTTTATTATTAAATTACCAAATCTATTTATTCAATCATTCGATTTAAAGCACCACATTGAAAAAGACTTCCCAGAACTAGAAGTATTTATCGCTAATGATGCTAATGCTGCAGCATATACTGAATCAGTATTTGGCGCTGCTAGCGAAGTTAAAACAAGCTTTTTTATCACTGTTTCTAGTGGTTTAGGAGGTTGTTTAGTTTATAATCATGAACTCATCGATCTTCCTTTTGAAATCGGTCATATGGGAATAAATTATCAAAATAAATTCTATGAAGTTGAGCAACTTCTTTCTGGAAATGGTTTAGTTCGCTTAGCAAAATTAAATAAACTTAATATTGATTCTAGTAGTGATTTATTCGATTTAGTTGAAAATAAAGATAGTAAAGCCTTAAAGGTTTATGATGATTGGCTAAAATATTTAGGAACACTTATCGGTTCTTTACAACTTATGTTTTCCACCGATTTATTTGTTTTAAGCGGTGGAGTTATGAAATCTAGTAGAATCTTTGAAGATGATTTAAGAAAGATTGCTGAAGCCTATACTGCTCCTTATTCCGTTAAACCAGTAAAATTTGTTCAAGCGAAATTTGATCAAGATGCTGGACTAATTGGTGGTGCAGGATTAGCTTTAAGACATTTAGATGATTAAAACTCTTGCATGAATTTATTCATGTGGTAAAATATATGCGTGCTTAAGCACGGGCAAAGAAAAAGACACGATAGTTTTTAATTATTAGAGAGGTTGATTAGGTGAAAGCAACCACAAAAACTATTACCACTTTGGAGCCCCTCTAGTAATAGAGCGCGTTTACGGCGTAATGTAGAAAAATGAGTGCTGAGAAGCAAATTCAGGTGGTACCGCGGTTTTCGCCCTGTCTCCACCTTTTTTTATTGGAGGTAACATATGAAAGTAACACTCAAAGACGGAAAAGAAATGATTTGTGAAGAAGGAAGCTTAGCAATTGACCTTGCTAAAAAGATTTCTACTTCTCTTTCAAAAGAAGTAATCGCTGTTAAAGTTAATGGTGATATAAAAGATTTAAAGATTGAATTACACGAAGGCGATGAGGTTGAATTTATTACTAAAGCTAATAAAGAAGCTCAAGATATCATCAATCACTCCTGTGCACACTTATTAGCTCAAGCGGTTTTAGAGCTTTATCCAGAGGCTCAGTTAGCTTTTGGTCCAGCTATTGAAGAAGGATTTTATTATGATATTCTCTTCCCTAATCCAATATCAGAAAATGATTTATCTAATATTGAAAAGAAGATGCACGAATTAGCCAATAAATCCTATCCCATCGAACGCGAAGTTGTATCTTTAGAGCAAGCTAAAGAAATATTTAAATCACAAAGATTTAAAATTGATCACTTAAATGATATTGAAGGTACTTTAACAATTTATAAACAAGGTAGTTTTTGTGATTTATGCTTAGGACCTCATGTTAAACATACCGGTTTACTTAAAAACTTTAAACTTTTATCTTTAGCCGGTGCTTATTATAAAGGTGATCAAAAGAATGTTCAATTAACAAGAATTTATGGAACATGTTTCTTTACTGCGGAAGAATTAAATAATCACTTAAATCTTTTAGAACAAAGAAAACTTTCTGACCACAGAAGAATTGGAAAACAAATGGGATTATTTATGCTTAGTGATTATGGTCCAGGATTCCCCTTCTTTTTACCAAACGGAATGATTTTACGTCGTCAACTTGAAAACTATTGGTATAAAGTTCACGAACAAGAAGGTTATGTCTTTGTTAAAACTCCAGTTATTCTCTCCCGTGAACTTTGGGAAACTAGTGGTCACTGGGCAAACTATAAAGAAAATATGTATACAACCAAAATTGATGAAAAAGATTATGCCATTAAACCGATGAACTGTCCTGGTGGAATCTTAGTTTATTCTTCTTCAATTCATTCTTACCGTGATTTACCTTTAAGAATTGGTGAATTAGGTTTAGTTCACCGTCACGAAGCTAGTGGAGCTTTAAACGGCTTATTCCGTGTTAGAAACTTCACTCAAGATGATGCCCATATCTTTTTAACTCAAGATCAACTTGAAGAAGAAATTGGTAGACTATTAAAGTTATTTGATCGTATATATAAAACATTCGATTTACCGTATTACATCGTTTTATCCACACGTCCAGAAAACAAATATATCGGTTCAATTGAGACTTGGAACGAATCAGAAAGAATACTTGAAAAGTGCTTAAAAGATAGTGGAATTGAATATCAAATAAATCCGGGGGATGGGGCATTCTATGGACCAAAACTAGATTATAAACTTAAAGATAGTATGAATAGAATTTGGCAGTGCGGAACCATCCAACTTGATATGAATTTACCTGAAAGATTTGATATTTCCTATATTGATTCTGATGGAAACAAGAAAAGACCAGTCATGCTTCACCGCGCAATTTTAGGCTCACTAGAAAGATTTATCGGTATCATTACTGAACACTTTAAAGGTGCCTTCCCTACTTGGTTAGCACCTGAACAAGTACGTGTCATAGCCATTAATCCAGAAAAGCATAAAGAATATGCTCATTTAGTTGAAATGGCTCTTGCATCAAATGGTATTAGATATAAGATGGATTTAAGCAATGAAAAATTAAATTACAAGATTCGTAATTCTCAAATGATGAAAGTTCCTTATACGATTATCATTGGGGATAATGAAGTCAAGAATGATGTTATCAGTTATCGTATATTTGGACATAATGAGACACGTCAGTTATCACCTGTTGATTTCTTTAAATTAATAAACTATGACATTGACACAATGCAAACTTATCGAAAATAGAAGTGGCCAACTGCCTCTTTTTTGCTCCGATTTTAGGCCTGGATTTGAGTCTGTAATCCACACTAATGATGCTGTCTGGATGGTACTCAAATATAGCTTAGGATTGTATTTTTCGGTACGATTATTTATATCATAAAAGCACATTCCAGGTGCTAAATTAAAGAGATTAATCAAAGAAACAATCTCTACTTTGCTTAACGGATTGTTTCCTAAATTTAACTGCAAAACCGAGTATGTTCTACTAGAATCATTCCATGGCGACAAACTGCAGTGCCCCCTCGAGGTATAGCCCTGCCTTGTAGTTACCGATTG
>DNJQ01000101.1:6260-8133 GCA_003497225.1 Bacillota bacterium
AGAATAGGAACCAAGGGAGATTCAAAAAAAAGCAGAACTTTTTTAAAAAATTCTGCTTTAATTTAAATATGAAATACTTGAATAAATATATTTTTATTCATTGGTCCCATCAATTATAATTTCAATCTTATTATCTCTTGGTTGCATCTCTTCTACAACATCTTCGTTATTTAGTCCAGCGATAAGACAAGGAGTTACGATGGAAGCTGTACTAATAGCGAATATGGACATTAAAAGAATTGAAAGCTTTTTGACTTTGACATTTTTCTTTTTACCTGTTTTCTTTAATTTTTCTTTCATTCTAGTTTATCCTTTCTATAACTCTTAATTTTGCTGGTTTTGATCGATGATTTAATTCAATCTCTTTTTCAGATGGTTCAAGTGGTTTTTTAAGCACTAATTTGAAATCGATGTCCTTCTTTTCGGGTGGTAGATATTTGTTGTTACAAATTGATGATGTGAAACGCTTGAATAATCTTTTAACAAGCCCATCTTCATAAGAATTAAATGTAAGTACTGCTAATCTTCCCTTACTGTTTAAAAGTCTTATTCCTTCAGGAATTCCACAAAGTATTTCATCTTCTTCTTTATTTACTAAGTATCTAATTGCTAAGAATGTTTTCTTTGCTGGATGTTTATCCTTATGTTGTTCTTTAAGTGGAACTGCTTCTTTAATAATATCTACTAGTTCAAACGTGGTTTTAATTGGTTTTATTTTTCTATGTTTAACAATATTTTTTACTATTTGTTTAGCATACTTTTCATCAGCATATTCGTATAAAGCTTTAATAAGAACTGATGGTTCATACCTATTTACAACTTCACTAGCGGTTGTCATATTATTTATCTGATCCATTCTCATATCTAATGGAGAGTTGTAGCGGTATGAAAATCCTCTACCTGGATCATCAAATTGCGGAGATGAGACACCAAGATCATAGAAAATAAAGTCTGCTCCATTAACGTTATATGTATCATTTAAGATTATTGGAGCTTGTGAGAACTTTGCTTGAAATAATGTAAAATTATCTGCTATTTCTTTCAAAGCTCTTTGACTATAGGAAATTGCATTTATATCCTGATCTACCGCATATAAATGCCCATTAGGAATAAGTTTTAAAAATTCTGATGAATGTCCTGCTCTACCTAAAGTCATATCAACAACGATTGAATCGCTTTTGATATTTGCTAATGATATGACTTCATCCTTCATGACGGGAAAATGTTCGTTATATTCCTTAGCCATTTCGTTTTCCCTCATCACTCATCTTTTGAGCAAGCGCTTCATAATCATCATCATCTTTTAATTCATTATCTTTGTATGTTTTAGCATCCCATAATTCAAGATGATCCCATACACCGACAAGAATAACTTCTTTATCAATATGTGCTTTGTCCAAGAACACTTTTGGTAGCAATAAACGTCCATTGCCATCAAGTTTGCATCTCATTGAATTTCCAAAGAATAATCTTTTAAGTTTTCTCGCATCGCTAGAAAATGTACTTAAAGACATTATCGGCTCTGCGCGCTTTTGATATTCTTCTTCGGAATATAAAGAAATACAATGATCAAAATCGATAAGTGCATAGAAGTCATTGAGAAAATCCTTGCGAAGCTTTGCTGGTAACACAAGTCTTCCTTTGTCATCTAATGTGTGTTGTGTTTCGCTTACAAACATTGCTTTTCCCACTTTCTACCACTTAACAACCATAATATACCACTTAACTATATTTTGTTCAATAGAAAAAACATTTTTTTATTAAAATTTATTTTTCGTCTATTCTTAAATTTTTATAGATAATATGTATTTTCTATATTTTTAAAAAAACTCTAGATCACTTTAACAAGTGTCTAGAGTATTTCAAATTGATT
>DNJQ01000111.1:0-5339 GCA_003497225.1 Bacillota bacterium
AGGGAGATCAATTTTTTCTTGCTTAATTATGCTATTAATGTAATAATGTTTTTCGGAGAAAATATATGAATGAAAATCAAACAAAATCCCGTGAAGATATAATAGTTATAAAAAACTTATCTAAATCTTTCGGAGATATACACGCTGTTAATGATTTATCTTTTAAAGTTAAAAGTGGCGAACTTTTTGCTTTCCTTGGTGAAAATGGTGCAGGAAAAAGTACAACCATTTCCATTATGTGTGGACAAAATAAAAAAGACTCAGGTAGTGTATTTATCGATGGTTTATCAATTGAAAAGGATATGAAAAAAATAACACCTAAACTCGGTGTGGTTTTTCAATATTCTGTTTTAGATAATCTTCTTAGCGTTAAGGACAATTTATTAACTAGAGCGTGTTTATATGGAATAAATAGAAAAGAAGCTATAAAAAGAATTGATTATCTTGCTGACTTATTAGATTTTAAGGATTTATTAAAAAGAACGGTTGGTAAATTATCCGGCGGACAGCATCGTAGAATTGATGTGGCTCGGGCATTAATACATGAACCACAAATTTTAATTCTTGATGAACCTTCAACTGGACTAGATCCTCAAACTAGAAGAAAACTATGGTCAGTAATAGAGCATCTCAGAAAAGAGAAAGGTCTTACTGTATTTTTAACAACACATTATATGGAAGAAGCCGCTGATGCGGATTATGTTGTTATATTAGATAGTGGAAAAATTGGAGCTGAAGGAACTCCAATAGATTTAAAGAACACTTATTCGGGTGATTTTATTTCACTTTATAATGTTAGTGAAGAAAAAGTTAAACTTATTGGAAAGCCATATGAAGTTATTCCAGGTGGCTTTCGCCTTGCGGTTAAAAATACCGAAGAAGCACGCGACTTACTTTTAAAACACTCAGATATTTTTGTAGACTTTGAAATATCTAAGGGAAAAATGGATGATGTATTTCTTGCTGTAACAGGAAAGAAATTACTTAATGGAGAAAACTAAGATGGTAACATTAACACAACTTGTAAGAAGAAATGTAAAACTATTTTTTAAAGATAAGATAATGTTCTTTTCTTCGATGATTACACCAATAATATTGCTCGTTCTTTATGTAACATTTTTAAGAGATATTTACTTTCAGTCTGTAAAATCTTTTGTTCCGGAAGGAGTGACACTATCAAATAAAATTGCTAACGGCATCGTTGGAAATCAACTCATGGCATCTCTTTTATCAGTAATATGTGTGACTGTAGCATTTTCTTCAAATATGCTTATGGTCCAAGATAAAACTAGTGGTGTAAGAAAGGATTTTACAACTTCACCAGTTAAAAACTCTACCTTATCACTAGCTTATTTTATTTCATCCTTATTTTCTACACTTCTAATATGCTATTTTGCTATGTTTGCTTGCTTTATTTATATTGCATGTATAGGTTGGTATTTAAGTTTTCTAGATGTAATTTTAATCATTATTGATGTATTTCTTTTAACATTCTTTGGTACAACATTATCTTCTATAATCAATGTGTTTTTAAAAACACAAGGACAAATTAGTGCTGTTGCCACTATTATTTCGGCTGGTTACGGATTTATTAGTGGGGCTTATATGCCTTTGTCCCAATATAATTCAGGATTAAGAAATGTCTTGATGTTTTTACCAGGAACATATGGAACTTCTTTAATTAAAAATCATAGTTTACAAGGTTCATTTGAAGCTATGGAAAAAGTAAGTAACATGCCAATTGAAGCAATAAATGAAATTAATAAATCAGTTGACTGTACTTTAGTTTTCTTTGGAAATAATGTTCCACAATGGGCGAGTTATTTAGTTATGCTTGGAGCAATATCGGTTTTAATGGGAATATATATTTTGATTAATAAGTTTGTTAAACAAGAGGCTTAGTAAATTAATGATTATTAAAAAGGTATATGATTTAGCAAAATTATATAATTCATATTTTAGTTTTGAAGAGAAGTGTTGCTTGAGTTTAAACTGCAATTTAAACATGAGAGAAATCAGAGCTATTTATTCGCTCTCACTTTTAGAAAAGGAAAAAAATAACACTCCTAATAAATTAGCTAATCATTTAGGAGTTTCACCATGCATTGTAAGTTTGATATTAAAAAGTTTAATCAGCAAAGATTACCTTCAAAAAATTAGTTCAATGTCGGATAAAAGAGTTTCTTATTTAGTGTTAACAGAAAGAGGTAGGGAACTTTGTTTTAAGTATATAGAAGCTCATCAAAATGCGTTTGAAAAAATCTCTGAAATTTTAACTGAAAAGCAATTGAATGAACTTGAGGAAATAATAAAGAGCGACATATAAAATACTTTTGCGTTAAAATAAAAAATTTCTTTATATTATATTACTTAATAAAATAATAATAATTTTGTAAATATCGCTTAGTAATATAAATAATACTATGCTATACTTTATTATGGTCTTCGGAGGAAATAATGAGTCAAAACAAACATCAACCAAAAGAATCCAAGGGAAGGTTTAGTATATCAAAAGATGCTGAAAAGACATTTATTGGTATATGTATCGCTTTAATATCTATTATTGGAGTATTAAACAGAGGCTTTCTAGGAGAATTTTTAACTTATATTACCGTTTATTTATTTGGAGCCTTTTATGTTTTCTTTTTCTTCATGTTTATTTTCTGGGGAATATATTTAGCGGTAAAAAGAAAAGCTTTTTCAATTAAATTAAACCTTTATTTGCTCGGAGCTATTCTTTTTGTTTTAGGCTTAATGATGTCAGCATCATTATCCATTGATAATTTAAAAATTAAATCTTTAGTTTCTGTTTATAATGAACAGATGAAACTCGTTTCTTCACGCGCCTTTTGTATTACCTCTTTTGATAATTTAGGAACCACAGGTGGTGGATTTATCGCATCATTTTTTACTGCCTTATTAAATTCTGCAATCACTAAAGTAGGAACATGGATTGTTGTAATATTTATTATTATTGCTGGAGCATGCTTATTATTAAAAGAACCATTAAAGAAGCTTTTCGCTTTCATAAAAGTAAAACTTAGTGAAAGAAAAGCCAAGAAAGCTGGTGTAAAAGTTGAGGCTTCAAATGATATCGAAGTTATGCCGGAAGAAAAGAAAGATCCAAATAAAAATGAAATAGTAGAAGAGCAACTTTCCCCATCCCCGGCATTTAGAACTTATGAACCTCACACTCAAAAGCAGGAACCTTTGATTGATGAAGAAGAAGTTAAAGATGAAAAGAAACCGGAAGAAGTTAAAGTAGAATTCACGGAGAAAAAGAAAGACGATGTTCATGAAAGCTTCTTTAGTCTTTTCCGTAAAAAAGTTGAGCCGGAAGAGAAACTAGGCGATGAAGAAGTTCCTTCACCTAAAACTGAAGTTGTTTCTCCTCAACCTGTTCCTTCTTTTGCTGAAGAAAAACCAAATATTACACCTGAGCCTCAACCGCAATTAAGACAGGAATTTAGTTTTAATATTGTTGGTGAAAAAAATGAACCGGAAGAAGAAGAAAAGGTTCAAGTTCCAGAAACAAGTAATAATTCACATTATATTCTTCCAGGCATAGATATGTTATCGGAGCATATTGATGATGGAAAAGTAGAAATAAATATTAATGAAAGTATTTCACGCGCTAAAAGAATTAATGAAGTATTAAAGAACTTCGATGTACAAGCAGAAGTTATTTCATATACCATCGGACCTAGTGTTACTCGTTTTGATGTTAAAACTAATCCTGGTGTTAGAGTTGGTGCTATTGCTAAACTAGTTAATGAATTCCAAGTTGCTTTAAATGGTGATAAATCCGTTAGAATTGAGCCGGTTGTTCAAGGAAAAGCTACTTCCGGTATTGAAGTTGGAAATAAAGAACCCACGACAGTTAGCTTTAAAGATTGCTTTAGAGCAATTAATGATAGACAAAGCGATAAACTCGTTGTTCCTTTAGGGCAAGATGTTAATCACGAAGTTATTACAATTTCAATCGATGATTTACCGCACCTATTAGTTGCTGGTACTACTGGTTCAGGAAAATCAGTATTTATCCATGCTTTAATCATGACTTTAATCATGAGAAACTATCCTGATGAACTTCGTTTAATTATGATTGATCCGAAGAAAGTTGAATTCTCTAAATATAACAATATTCCTCACCTTTATTGCCCAATTATTACAGATCCAGTTCAAGCTACAGCAGCGCTATTTAAACTCATCAATGAGATGGAAAGAAGATTCACCATCATGGCGCGAGAAGAAGTTGTTAATATTAAAGAATATCGCAACAAAGCCAAAGATCATCCGGAAAAAGAAGTTATTCCTAATATCGTAGTAATAATCGATGAATTTGCTGATTTAATTTCAAATAACGCTAAGGAAGTTGAACCACAAATTCAGCGCTTAGCCCAAAAAGCTCGTGCGGCTGGTATCTATTTAATAATTGCTACTCAGCGTCCATCCGTCAATGTTATTACTGGTGATATTAAAGCTAATATTCCAGCCCGTGTCGCTTTAATGGTTAATTCATCTATTGACTCTAAAACAATTTTAGATGAAACAGGTGCTGAAACTTTAATTGGTCGAGGTGACCTTTTAGCGCACATTCCGACTAGTAAGGCTTTAGTACGTGTTCAATCCGCTTACGTTGATAATAAAGAAATATCTCGCGTTACGGAATACTTAAAATCTCAAGGCAAACCAGTATTTAATCAAGAATTCTTAAATCTTCGTGTTGAAAAAGATGAAGACTCTTTAACTGATGGTTCTGGTAACTATCAAGCGTCAAGACGCCACGATAAGATTAGAGAAGATCCTTTATATCAAGAAATTAAAAACTTTGTCATCGATACTCAAACTGCTTCTTCTTCATCCATTATGAGAAACTTCGGCTTGGGCTTTGGCCGTGCTGCCGCATATTTAGATACCTTAGAAGAAGATGGTGTAATTAAATCTGTTGCTAATGGAAGAAAAGCCGTTATTGTTAAAAGAGAGGAGTAGCAATGAAAAGAGAAAAGCCAACTCATGTTCAGACTAATGAATCTAATGCTCATTTACATGTACTTAAGTCTTTGCGTCGAGAAAATTATGTTTCTATAACATATTTTGTTCCTAAAAATAACGTCAAGGTTTCTGCCGTAGCTATCTATGTTGATATGTTAAAGTATTGTAGCAAGGCATTTTTATCTTACGCTGGATTAAAAAAGAAACTAGATTCTCTTTATGGAGCAAAATTATCTATTGGTGAAGAAATATATGATAGAGATATCGCTGTTACTTTTTCAATTTCGGTAAGTGATGATAAATATCTTCATACGATAAAAAATCTTCTAATGGAAGCTATTGAC
>DNJQ01000111.1:5535-6942 GCA_003497225.1 Bacillota bacterium
ATTGAATTACTTAATATATTAGTTAATCAAGGAATATCGCGTGAAGAGAACATTTTTGAATCGATTAAAAAACGCGCAATAAATATTACAAATAATTATTTAAGTACAGATGAATCTATTTTAGATCAAGCCGTTAGAAAGATTATTCATGAAAAAGTTACTTATAAAGAACTTCATTATGGAACAGAAGAAAGTATAAATTCTGTTACTTTTACTGATTTGCTTGTAGTTTTAGAAGAAATTAAACTTTCGCCTCGTATTGTTACATTTATCGGTAACGAAACCGCTCAAGCTGCTTTAAAAATTAAGGCTTATTTTAAACCTTCACCATATTTTCCTCGTCTCCGCTCAAATGATATAGAAATTAGTAAACCATTAGAGATTAAAGAAGCGAGTTTAAAAGAGAAGACAGGACTTGTTGTTTATCGTTATAAAGGTTGTTCAAGCGAACATCAGTTCCTTATTTCTTTAATGTATCCTAATATAATTGAAGAACTTCTCAATAAGTCTTATTGCTCACAAAATAAACTTAAAGTTGATATTAATCAATTAAATGGACTGGTAGTTATTTCTTCAAGCGGAAGCGAACTAGTTAGTGAAGTTTTTCTTAATAATTTAAAAGCCATTCTTTCGAGCGAATATTCTAACCCTGATTTAAAGTTTGTTGAAAAAGAGATGAAACAGCTTAAAAGGCAACTTGTTATGATTAAAGAAGAACCGTATTTACTTGCTTCATTTATTAAACAAGTTACGATTTTAGGCTTACCAACAGACATTAATGTTTATATAGAAAAACTTGATACTTTAAAAATAGAAGATATTAAATCATACCTTGTTCATTCATCCCTTGTTGGATCGATGAATGGGACGAAATAGGAGTTAGGATATGCATAGATTGACCTTTGATACAACGAAAACTGTTCTTTATGAAGAAGTTACTTCATACGGATTAAAAGTACTTATCGCTCCGATAGAAAATACTGAAGTCACTTATGGCGGGGTATATGTTGAAACTGGAGCATTGCGTCACGAAGATAAACTAGATAATACCAAGAATATTCAAGGAACAGCGAATTATTTAAGCAAAGTATTACAGTTGACTTCTTTAGGCGATATAAAAGAAAAAATTGAATCATATGGGGCTAAATACGATGTAAAAATCGATTATTCTAGTACGGTATATTCCTTTTCAACTGTATCTAATTATAAAGAGTGTTTAGATTTAGTTCTTTCACTTTGTACTAATATGACACTTAATGAAAGTAGTGTTGATTCTAAAAGAGCAGAAATTCTCTTTGAACTAGAAAAAAAGGCTAGCAATCAATATGAGCTATTAAAAAATGAAGTATTAAATAACTTATATTTTTCTTCACCGATTAAAGAAGACATAATAGGAAGCGAAGATAA
>DNJQ01000087.1:0-2891 GCA_003497225.1 Bacillota bacterium
AGTGAGTTATATAATAAGCAAGAAATTAAGCAAGATTTAAGCAAGATGTTTAAAAATGTAATGCATTATAGTAAAATATAATTAGAGTTGAAAGGATTGATTATTATGTATAACCTCATTATACGATAAGTAATACGATGTTAGCAATTTCTATCTCAATTACTGAAAAACTAGGTAAAATAGAAAGTTATCAATCGCTAAAAAGAATGCCCGTTTTAAGAAGAAATAATAAGATTAGATCCATTCATTCTTCTTTAGTAATCGAAGCAAACTCATTATCACTTGATGAAGTAAAAGATGTAATATCGGGCAAAACTATTATAGGCCCTCAAAAAGAAATACAAGAAATAAAGAATGCATATAAAGCATATGAAATGATAAAAGAATTAAATCCATATTCTGAAAAAGATTTACTTAAAGCTCATGAAGTTCTTATGTATATGACATTAGATGATAATGGAAAATATAGAAATAATGCTGAGGGGGTATTCGATGGAAATAAAGTAATTTTTATTGCACCACCAGCTAATCTTGTTCCTAAGTTAATGGGTGATTTATTTAATTGGTTAAAGAATGATAATGATGTTCCTATATTAATTAAATCTTGTATCTTTCATTATGAATTTGTATTCATACATCCGTTCTCTGATGGAAATGGTCGAACAATAAGACTGTGGCAAAATGTTTTACTAACAAAATGGAATCCAATATTTGAATATATTCCAATTGAATCAAGAATTCAAAAATATCAAAATAAATATTATGAAGCTATATCATTATGTCATAAAAATGGTGATTCTAATGTATTTATTGAGTTTATGTTAAAAATGATAGATGAAACATTAGATGAGGTATTACATAGTATAAAAAAAGAATCTAAAAATATTTCAGATCAAGTCAATAAACTATTAGAAATAATGGATTATGACATTCCATTAAGTGCAAATGAAATAATGAGTAGACTTGGCGTAAAGTCAAAAGAAACCTTGCGTGCAAGTTATCTAAATCCAGCGTTAGAGAATGGTTTAATTAGGATGACTCTTCCAACTAAGCCTAATAGTAAAAATCAAAAATATGTAAAATAAAGAATGATATGTAAACAAACATTTATCATAAACAAGTGGATAGAACAATGTTAATTACATAATTTTTGTTAAACCGTGTCAATTAACAATTAGATATTAATGATTGAATATCTAACAAATATTCGCAAATTAAGAAATGTTCTTATATCAGTTTGTTATTATAATAGGTGTAGTATAACAGGAGGAGAATGATGGAGTGGATAGCAACAATGCAAAAAGCTCTTATTTATATTGAAGAGCATCTCAAGGAAGATATCAACTATGAAGATGTAGCTAAAAATGTTTACACTTCAAGCTATGAATTCCACCGTGCTTTTTGCTTTCTCACCGGAATGACACCTAATACCTATATTCGTAAACGGAGACTATCTTTGGCTGGTAAAGAAATTGTGGAAACTGATTCTAAAATCGCCGATATTGCAGTTAAGTACGGTTACGAAACACCAGAAAGTTTTACTAAAGCATTTACAAGGTTTCACGGCGTTGCTCCTAAGATGGCAAGAAAAAATTCGTCTAAGCTAGCGCTTTTTAATCCACTTGTTATCAAAATAACTTTAGAAGGAGGAAAAAGTATGGATTATAGAATTGTCCAAACAGAAGAACAAAAGTTTATTGCATTGGTAAGAAGTTTTCAAACAGAAATCACTAATGATGATGAAAATAGTGATATTCCTGACTTTTGGGGAGAATGTTTTGATAAGAAACTTGTCGAACCCCTTCGTGATCTTCGACCAGCGGGAAAGAAAGACTTATATGGACTATGCTCACCTGCTAAAGAAAGTGAGGATACGTTTGAATATGGAATAGGTGTTATATTAAATCACGAAACCGTAAAGTTTGATGTTGCTGAAATGGAAAAAAGAGGATATCGTATTTGGATTGTAAAGGCAGGAACTTATGCTGTTTTTGATTGCATCGGTGAGGATAGTAATTGCATTAGTGACACTTGGACAAAGTTTTATAAGGAGTTTCTACCACAAATGGGATATGAAACAGTTGGAGAAACTGACTATGAAATATATTTTGAAAAAGGGAGAAAAGATCGGTTCTGTGAATTATGGATTCCAGTAATAAAGAAATAGTCTTGAAAGATGTAAAAAGAGTTTTTTGTCGTTTTTACTTTTTCCTATTTATAAAAACGAGGTACATTTAATTAATGGTAAATTTTTAATTCACTTTAAAATGAAAGACGCTTTCTTTATAGGATGGCGTACAACGGTTTTTAGTTTGCTAACGTCGCACTTTCGAGGGTCACTCAAATAAATTTCGTGATGTAAACGTTTATCGGTTATATCTAACTCATAACCATTTGCTTTCATATATTCGTGCATAAGTGCCATCGTTTTTGGTTCATCATCGTAAGAACCGATGTGCATGCATTGAACACAAAGCCCTTCTTCATATTTTAAAAACTCAACTTTTGAAAAGTCCATTTTTTTATTGTTTGTCGCTTCTTGAATAGCCCAATTAAATTCTTCTTTCGTTACAAAGTCAGGTAAGCGAATAACTGAAATGAAGTTAAAGTTTTCTTTGTGTTCATAATCTATACCTTCTACACCATCTTGCCACCAAAAGCCTTCTAGCGGCGGGACAACATATTCAAAATATCCTTTTATTTTATGTGAGCCTTTATAACTCATTTTAATTGTAAAGGCAATGCTATACAAAAGTGTAATTGATTTTTTATATTCGCCAGCTTCGTCGTTTGGATTACCTTTGCCACGCACAGCTATGAAATTCATTTTAGGCACGGAAACAATAGAAGGTATGCTTTTCGGTAGATAAAATTCTTTATATTCTTTCTTA
>DNJQ01000087.1:3079-3902 GCA_003497225.1 Bacillota bacterium
TAAAATTCTTTATATTCTTTCTTAAAATCAAATGACATAAAGTACTCCTTTAAATTACTATTAATCGTTCAAATTATTTCATTTCAACCACTGAGTTTCAAGTTATAACGACACCAAATCAAGAAAACAGGCAGTCGAATTTTTTCAACCAACAAAGTGTAATTAAACGCATTTTCGCAGGTATGTCGTGATGTTTTGTCTAAATCATATTTCTTTGGTATATCTTCGCGTTGTTATTGTTTTCCCATTTATAACATTTGTTACTTTATCTTGTAAAACAAAACCGTTGTTCTCCATTACTTTGGCAGAACCATAGTTATCGTCATCGCAAGTAATTAAAACTTTAGTAATTCTTAACTTTTTTGCCATTTCTAATGCCAAAGATAACATTAATGTTCCGTATCCTTTATTCCATTCATAGTAGCGAATACCATATCCAATATGACCGCCATAGCGTTTAAGATCCTCGGTTAGTCTATGTCTTATGCATATTTCTCCAATAAAGTAGTTTCTATCTTCATCAACTAACCAGAAGTAATCAGAACCAACTCTTTTAGGTTTTAAATTTCGTTCGTGCTTATAGTTATCGTACTTTTCAAAGATGTTATAGGTTCTAGCATCATCAAATTCATAAGTTTGTACGTTATTTATTTTATATTCATCGTAAGCTTCAATGTATGATTGTAAATACTTTTCACTGGGTTCTACAAGAGCAATCATTGTCAAATCTCCTTTGCTTGTATTTTCTATTATATAACACACAATTACCCATTTAAATTTGATAATACATTAATGCAAAAAAAATATAGTAGGATTATTTTTT
>DNJQ01000097.1:0-202 GCA_003497225.1 Bacillota bacterium
TTCATATGTAAAATTACTTACTTTAATAATTGTATTTGTTCAATTTCTGAATAAAACTTTAGAGAGCTAATTATATCAACTAGCTCCCTAATCTCATTGAATTGCTTAATTTTTACATTTATAACAATTTATCAAAATCTTGTAATTATTACTATTTTCCACAACAATTCTTATACTTCTTCCCACTTCCACAAGGACATGG
>DNJQ01000097.1:456-3021 GCA_003497225.1 Bacillota bacterium
TTCTTGCCACTTCCACAAGGACATGGATCATTTCTACCAACTTTAGGTCCATCATTTACAATTGGTTTTGCTTTTTCAGTTGAAGAGCCATTTTGAGGTATGTTATTAGTTTCTCCAACAGCATTAATTGATGACATAGCACTATTATCTAAACTTTCACCTGTTATACTTGCTGCTGATTGTCTTTTTATATCTTTATTTGCTTTTACAACATGTAACATTATTTTTGTAACTTCAAGTTGTATTTGATTTATCATATCAGCGAACATATCTCCACCCTCAATTCTATATTGAACTACAGGGTCTTTTTGTCCATATGCTCTTAAGCCAATACCATTTTTAAGTTCATCCATTTCATCTATATGATCCATCCATTTATTATCTACAACTTTTAATAGAACAACTCTTTCAAGTTCTCTTATATCGTTACCAAATTCTTTTTCCTTAGCTTCGTAACTACTTATAGATTTTTCTTTTAATTCTTTGACTAATTCATCACTTGAGAATTTATCAGATTTTAATATATCTACTTCACCAATGTTTAAACTTACTTTTATTTCATTTAGCAATGATTCTTTGTTAACTTTTCCATTATCAATTTCTTCTCTATAAGTATCTACAATCATTTCGCAAGAACTTTCAATCATATTAACTATGTTTTCTCTAATATCTGTTCCGTCTAAGACACTCATTCTTTCTTTGTAAATTAAGTTTCTTTGAGTATTCATAACATCATCATAACTTAAAATATGTTTTCTTATTGAGAAGTTTCTGCCTTCAACTTTACTTTGAGCACTTTCAATTGTTTTTGCAATAAGTTTATTTTCAATTGGTAAATCTTCAGGAATATTTCCTTTATCAAATACTTTAGTTATTAAATCTCCACCAAATATTTTAAGAAGATTATCATCTAATCCTAAATAGAATCTAGTTTCACCAGGATCTCCTTGACGACCACTACGTCCACGTAACTGATTATCAATTCTTCTTGATTCATGTCTTTCTGTACCAATAATTTTTAGACCACCTGCTTGAATTACTTTTTCTTTTTCATCTTTTATTTCTTCATTAAATTTATTTTCTAATTCTTTAAATTTTGCTCTTGCTTCTAAAATGTCTTTATCATCAGTTTCATTAAATGCTGTTGCTTGTTCAATTAACCTCTCTTCATATTGCATTTTTCTCATTTCTTGTTTTGCAAGATATTCACTATTTCCACCAAGCATAATATCAGTACCACGACCAGCCATATTAGTAGCAATTGTAACAGCACCATATTTGCCTGCTTGTGCAATTATTTCAGCTTCTTTTTCATGATTTTTAGCATTTAATACTTCATGTTCAATTCCTTCTAATTTCAATAATTTGCTTATTTTTTCAGAGTTTTCAATTGAAACTGTACCAACTAAAACTGGTTGACCTTTTGCATGTGACATTTTAATATCTTCTATTACAGCTTTAAATTTTGCTTGCTCATTTTTATATATAATATCTGTTTGGTCATTTCTAATTAAAGGTTTATTTGTAGGAATAGCTACAACATCTAAACTATATATTTCTCTAAATTCATCTTCTTCTGTCATTGCAGTACCAGTCATACCAGATAATTTATTATACATTCTAAAATAGTTTTGGAATGTTATTGTTGCAAGAGTTTTTGATTCATCAGCAATTTTAACACCTTCTTTTGCTTCTATTGCTTGATGTAATCCATCATTATATCTTCTTCCATACATAATACGACCAGTGAATTCATCTACTATAAGGACTTCACCATCTTTTACGATATAATCAATATCTCTTTTCATAATACCATGAGCACGTAATGCTTGATTTATATTATGAACTATATCAGAATTATCTAAATCGTTTAGATTTTCAAGCCCAAATTCTCTTTCTGCCTTTTCTATACCTTTTTGGGTTAATGTTGCAGATTTTGCTTTTAAATCAACTATATAATCATATTTTTCATTATCTTCTATTTGTTCGAAATCTTTGACGTCCTCTTCAATAATTACTTTTGGTTGTAATTTTCTAACAAAAGAATTTGCTTTTTTGTATAAATCTGAAGATTTATTTGCTCTACCTGAAATGATAAGTGGTGTACGAGCTTCATCTATTAAAATACTATCAATTTCGTCTACGATTGCATAATTAAGACCTCTTTGAACCATTTCTTCTTTATGAATAACCATATTATCTCTTAGATAATCAAATCCAAATTCATTATTTGTTCCATAAGTTATATCAGCTTGATAAGCTGATTGTTTTTCATTAAATGGCATTCTTCCATAAATTAATCCGACAGAAAGTCCTAAAAATCTATAAATTTTTCCCATCCATTCACTATCTCTTTTAGCTAAGTATTCATTAACAGTAACAACATGAACACCTTTTCCAGTAAGTGCATTTAAATATACAGGTAATGTTGCAACTAAAGTTTTTCCTTCACCAGTTCTCATTTCAGAAATTCTACCTTGATGAAGAACAATACCACCTATTAATTGAACATCAAAATGTCTCATTCCTAAAACTCTTTTTGAAGCTTCTCTAACTACTGCAAAA
>DNJQ01000036.1 GCA_003497225.1 Bacillota bacterium
AACTAAATTGTGGCGATAGGAGATTACGACAAAGCTGTATCAAGAATTAACATAAGTATAAATCCTACAATAAATGAAAACACACC
This sequence comes from Bacillota bacterium, assembly GCA_003497225.1. Classification (GTDB taxonomy): domain Bacteria; phylum Bacillota_I; class Bacilli_A; order RFN20; family CAG-288; genus CAG-345. The sequence goes on from DNJQ01000036.1 coordinate 87, forward strand.
ATAATGGTTAGTATAATCACCTTGGGCTTCTTTGACCATTTCTTCAAAGACAACATAGATCATACATCCAGCCGCAAAAGCTAAAGCCCATGGCATAATTACTTCAACAGTCATGGCTAAAAATAATCCTATAACAGCCGAAATTGGTTCAACAATTCCAGATATTATTCCATAAGAGAAGGCGCGCTTGACACTTTTAGTTTCTGCAAGAATTGGTAAAGATACTATTGTTCCTTCTGGTATATTTTGAATTCCAACTCCTAAGGCGATTGAAAATGCGCCGACCATTAGTGAAGATGCGTTTTCGGCCTTAGCGCTAACAGCAGCTAAAGCTACTCCATATGCTATACCTACAGCCAATCCTTCAGGAATATTATGAATAGTTACAGCAATAAACATCTTTGATGTTTTAGATAATTTATGTTTTTTCTCTTTTTTATCGCTTTTATTTTGAAGCATAGGTGTAAGTTTATCTATTAAATATAAAAACACTATGCCGAGAAAAATACTAATTCCAACAGCTACATAAGAAGGCATATAAGTAACTTCTTTGTTTAAGGCCGGAAGTATGAGTGAAAAAAATGATGCGGCTAGCATAATGCCTGCTGCAAAGCCAGCTATTATTTGATTGATCTTATGCGATATTTCTCTTCCCTTTAAGAAAAAAACTAAAGAGGCACCAATAGTTGTGCAAATGAAGATGAATGAAATTCCGAAAATTGTATTTAAAATGTTGTTCATTTTTATCCTAATTTTTAGAGAATTGTCCAAATCAGCTCTCTATTTATAATATATTCATATTTATCCCTTGATGGTGGGCGAAAAGAGAAAATATAAATTTGAATGTTTCAAATTCTATATAAAAGTGAAAGGAAAAAATATGAAAACACCATTGATTATTTCTGCAGTACTATTAACTCTCGGTTGTTCTAGCATTCAACCGAAAAGTTCAAAAACTTTGCTCCAACCAGGGGTAAAGAAAAATGCTATAACACAAATTCCTATTGAGGAAGACACGGACCGTGAATATGTCTGCTATAGTATTAATGATTCTATTAATCATGGCACAAAAACTATTATGGATGAATGGCTTTTTGACCACGTTAATCCAGGAAAGACTTCAACATTTGCAAATATTAATAAGTGGATCACAAAGGATACGGTATTTACGCTCGGGGTAAGACTTAAAGAAGATAGCATTAAGACTGTTTTAAATAAGGAGATTACCATATCTGGAAGTATGCGAATTCAGCCTAATGGAGCTCCAACCATCATTGAAACAAAGACTAAAACTTTGACCGTTGTAGACCATATGAAATCCAGTTTAGGTACTTTAGTAAAAGAAGTTAACTATAGCTATGGAGCGTTTTATTTAACCTTTCAAGCCAGTGTTGATGGCTATATAAACTCTTTATCATTTACTTTTGGTACCGCTGCTACTTATTTTGATAAGATTCAGGTTTCAGCTGGTAATTATGTTCAGTTTCCAGGATTCACTGATTACTATAGCGCACCATGTGATATTCCTACAACAAGAGTTGAATCCGATAGTGTTTATTTAGATGTTGATTTTGATAATAAGTACGATGTTGTAACTACTTTAGTTAATTCAAATATCGCTTACGATGAAGAAGACGGGGTATATTATCATCCGACCTTAGTAAAAGATGAATATACTATAAACAAAAATAATATTAATGAATTTTATCCAGTGGTAATAAGTGCCAAAGATCAAGCTAATAACGTCTCAACTTTAACATATTATCTAAGAACTGTAGATAGAATAGGTCCAAAAATAGTAAAGAAAAATAATGATGATATTGTATTTTCTTATCGTGATTTAACTAAAGAAAACATTTTAAATCTTTATAACATTTCTGATAACAACCAAATCAAAACCAAAGAAATTTTGGATTTTGATATTGCTGCAGCTAAAAAAGCCGTTGGCGATTATACATTCACTATTAAAGCAACTGATATGAGCGATAATATAACAACTAAAGAAGCTAGCTTAAAAGTTATTGATGATGTTGCCCCAACTCTTAATGTTCCAATCCAGATAAATACTACAGTTAGCAGACATTTATCTAGTGAAGATTTAATAAATTTAGTAAATGCTCAAGATGAAATAGATGGCGAGATAATTCCTACTGTTGAATGCTCTGCTTATGAAAAAAATTACAATAAAGTTGGTATATATAAAATTTCATTTAACGCCAAAGATAAATCTAATAACAATGTTACTCGAACAGTAAATGTTATAGTATCTGATGATAAAGCGCCGATATTCTTCGTTTATGAACAAAACATAAGAATATATGTTGGTGATAAAGTAGACGTTCTTAATGTCATCAATACCATGGCTGATAACGGAATAATATCAAAAGGAAAATATGTTAATTACCAAGTAATAGGTGGTGATGATATTTCAAACAAACTTGCTGAAGGTAGCTATAAAACCAAAGTATTAGCGACTACTGAAGATGGTAAATCAGTTATGGTCAATTTAAAAATTGACGTAACAAAACAAGTTAAAACCAAGAAAAGCTTTTGGCAAAAGTTCATCGACTTTTTCAAAAACATCTTCAACAGCATAGGTAATTTCTTCAAGAAGCTGTTCCATAGATAATCTACCCTAACACCCGAGTGCCTTGCACTTCGGGTGTATTTGTTATACACTTTCGTTATGGCACACCCAATAAAACATTTTATTACTATCACTAAACATAGGCACAAAGTCATGAGACTCTGCTTCTCAATGGGATTATTCTTTCAAGGATTAAAACATGATCTTTCAAAATATAATCCTAAAGAGTTTTTTAGTGGGGCAAAATATTATCAAGGAACTCGCTCACCTATATCTAAAGAAAAGCAAGTAAAAGGTTATTCAAAAGCCTGGCTTCACCACAAAGGAAGAAATAAGCATCATTTTGAATATTGGACATATTATAGTAAATCACAAGAAAAGTATGTTCCTATTAAAATGCCAATTAAATATTTAAAAGAAAGTCTTTGTGATCGAATAGCAGCAACAATGATTTATAACAAAAAGAAATATAATGACTCGATGCCTTTAGAATATTTTCTCACCACAAAAGATTATTTAGGCATGCATGAAGAAACTGCTAGTAAAATGAAAGAATGGCTGACGCTTGTTAAAGACGTCGGCCATAAAAAAGCTATTAAGATAATAAAGCGAGAAAAGGATTATTGAACAGCGATAACATAATTTATTAATGCTCTACCGCTTGAAACAATCGTTAAATCTCTTGATAAATTACTTAGACTAAAGTGTAAAACTTGATATTCACTTCCAACATTATAACTATTGCTTCCATTAGAGATGTTTATAGTCTCTTCAGGATTATATGCACGTACTTCAACATAGTAAGAAGAAATAGACTTATCAAGGTGATATACAATAGATCCATTTGTAACACTATTTGAACCAATCTTTAATCCAAGACCATTTTTAGTATCACCTGCATAGATATTGGTAACAGAAATGGTTCCTAAAACTGATGCTCCATAGAAATGCATATTGGAGTAATCTTTTACTCTTTCACCATTCATTGGGTCAGTATTTCCATTATTATTTAAAGTGCGATAATCTAAATATGTTATTGTTTTAAAATCTTGGCTTTGAGGAATAGTCAACTGATATTTTGTTTTTCTTGTAACACTTCCAGTAACAAATGTTCCTTCTAATGTAACTTCTTTAGCTTTAGTTCCGGGATATAACATTCCGTAATTAGTTAAAGACGAAACATCACTAGATTTCCATGTGATATTAACATTATTCATCTTCGTTGGAAGAGTTAATGGTTCTGTAATGACACTTGGAATATCAAGTATTGCTTGTGCGCAATCAATAGCCTCGTTTCCTGAAATGGAGTTATTTTTACAAAGTTCATTATTAAGTCCAACTAAGGCATATACATTATCTTTAATATATATAACTTCAGCGGAAAAGACATCGCCTATATTTAATGTCTTTAAAACATTGCTTGTTTCTTTCCAATTCATTAACTTGCTATTTATAGCAATTTTAATATCTACACCAGTTGAGGCATCACGCGCAGTAAAGTATTTTCCAACATAATCAGGATTTGCTAAAGTGTCTTTATCCTTGATTATTAAATTTGTAAAACTAACTGGTCTAAAACGCATATCGGTATTTAAACCAATAAAATTATAATCATCTGCATTGATCTTTCTAAAATCAGTTATCGGAGTATAACCGGTATTTTCCTCTAAAACTGCATTTTGACCATCATAAACAACTAAAGCGTCTTGAATCATATAGGAGTAATAAGTTGTTGTTTCTCCTAAAAGGTTATAGTAATGTCCAACACTAAAGTCTTCTTCACTTCCTGGATAACCAAAAACCAAATAAGCATAGACATCATCTACAAAAAGCAAATCTACACATTCAACATTATCTTCATCAGAAAATATATGGTAAAGTGGAATTTCTAAAACTTCTCCAGCCGGGTTTTCAACAAAACTCATGTGATTGATTTGAGATAATTCAGAAATATCTGCTGGAATATTTGGACGATTTTCAACTTCACTCACTTCTGGTGGATTAACCGGAGTACTTGGAGTGCTCGGGGTACTTGGAATGCTTGAACTCGGCGAAGAGCTTGGACTAGAACTAGGTGTGCTAGGCTTGCTCGGGCTAGTAGAAGGCTTGCTATCAGTCGATGGATTTGTATTACTTGTTGGTTGTGACCCAGTAGATGGTGGATTAACAGATGTTGTGGGTTTTACTGGACTAGTTTGTATAGGTGAAGATGTTGTCTTTCCATCAGAACCTGATTGTACCGGTGTTGATACAGTAGATGTTGATGAAACGGGACTTGTTGATGCTGAAGAAGTTGGTTTATTACAAGATGTAATAATTAATGGCAAGCAAAGAATGAGTGCCTTTAATAGGTTCTTCTTCATTAATATTTTTGCTTTCTGATTTTTCCATCTCTTTTATGGATAGAAACAGATTTATCATATTTTTGTGATAATTCTTTAGCATAATCAAGTGCTTCAGCTTGAGTATCAAATAACTTAATAGGTTTATCTGAGCCACCAAACTTAACTTGCCACTTACCATCTTTGCTTCTTCTACTAACATGATAAGTGTCAGTTCTTTTCTTTTCTTCAGAACTCTCTGAACTTTCTTCTTTTTCAGCTTTTTCAACTTTCTTAGGTTCAGCTTTAGGTTCTTCTTTCTTTGGAGCCTTTACTTCTTCTTTCTTTTCTACTTTTGCCGGCTCCTTCTTTGCCTCTACAGGCTTCTTTTCTTCAACAGGTGCTGAAGTTTTAACTTCTTTTTCCTCTTGTTGTTTTTTCTTCTTTTTTCTACTAAATGGCCACATGATTTAGTTCCTCCTAATTTATATATATTATATTAT
>DNJQ01000050.1 GCA_003497225.1 Bacillota bacterium
AAAATATAATCCAAAAGTATATTTAGGTACCGTCCAGACAGCTTCCGAAGCATGGAATTACGATGGTCAAACAGGCCAAAATCCGAGCCTCGGGGACATGCAAAAAAGTGGCAGTTGTTTAAAATGAATATGCTATATGCATGAATTTTATCAAGAAAACATAAAGTGGAATACCACGAAAGTATAAAGTAAAAAGCCACGAATCATTTAAGTTCATATTAATAAAAATGGATAATTGCTTAAGAAAGAAACCTACTGATGAAGCAAAGTAGCAACTGACAAAAATACTTTTTTTAGTATAATTGTCAGTTCATATGTGGTAATATAATATCAGAGGTTAATACTATGATATATGAAAGAACGATATTAAAAGCTGTATTACAGTCAATTGATGAATATCCTATAACATTAATAACAGGTGCAAGACAAGTTGGTAAAACAACGCTTGTATCTTATTTTGAAAAAAATAAAGACTATAAATATTTATCTTTTGATGATTCTGATTTATTAAAAGAAGCAAATGAAAACCCGAAAGCCTTTTTAAAAAAATATGGGTATCCTTTGATACTTGACGAGGTACAATATGCAAAGAACATTTTCTTTGAAATAGAACACATTGTGAATGATGTGAAAAGATTAAAAGGTAGTAAGGCAGCAAATGGCATGTATATTTTAACTGGATCACAAAAATTCAATTTAATGAAAGAAGTAAGTGAATCTATGTCGGGTAGGGTTGGTATTATTGAGATGGCTCCATTAAGTCAAGTGGAAATAAGAAAATGGGACGATAGACAATTTGAGATAGATAATGAAAGAATGTATGAATTATGCGATAGTCGTTTTTTAAATGATGAGGATTTATACGAATCAATTGTTAGAGGGTTTTATCCTGCAAGATGGGAAGTAGAAGGAAAACCTATTAAAAACTATTATTCAAATTATGTAAAAACATATATTGATAGAGATGTCTTTCAATTAATAAATATAAAAGATAGACAAAAATTTGAAGATCTTTTAAAAGTTTTAGCCTCGATAACAGGAAAAGATTATATTCCTGATTCAATTGCAAAAACACTCGGAATCAGCAAGAATACAGTTGAATCTTGGCTATCAATTGCTATTACTGGTGATATTATTCGTTTGCTTCCTCCATATTTTGAAGATTCAATGAATAAGCGCATCGTGAAAAGAAAAAAAGTATATTTTAATGATACAGGATTAGCTTGTTTCTTATTAGGGATTGATTCATCTAAATCTTTAAAACTATCATCATTTAAAGGATTTATGATTGAAACATATATTCATAATGAAATTAGAAAATCGTTTATTAATAATGGAATTAATCCAGAAATGTTTTATTATCGAGATAGTAATCAAAATGAAATAGATTTGATTATTAAAATGGATGGAAAACTGGATTTAGTCGAGTGCAAAGCTGGAAAAGATTATTCTATAAACAGCGTTAAAGGATTTAAACAATTAGATAGTACGGCTTATGAAATTAATGGAAGGTGTATAATCTGTACAACAGATGAACCATATCGAATTGCTTCTGGAATTTATGCATTTCCTATAAAATGCATTTAACCTCCTCTGGTTCCTATCGAGCGATTGATAATATGCTATCGTCACAAGCAAGAACTAGCTGTACTTCGCAAGGATTCATAGCACTAGCCCCATGGTATGGAGACTTTAATAAATATGAATATTCTGCAGTGAATCTAGGAAACAATCCCAATAGTAAGTTAGAAGTTGTTTCTTCGCTAAATCTCTTTAATCAAAGCTCACATTTATACTCATATGATCATGGAACACGAGCTGAAAAATACAATCCGAAAGTCTATATGAGTACCGTCCAAACAACATCTATAAACTGGATTTATGATGCAAATCGTGGCCTAAAATCGGACCAAAAAAGTGGCAGTTGTTTAAAATGAATTTGTTATATGTAAGATTTTTATCACGAAAACATAAAGTGAAATACCACGAAAGTATTTTAAAACTTTGGGCTTCTTATTTGAATCATTATGCTTAAGAGATCTCAAAGTTTATTCTTCTGCCAATAGGGGCGTAACATCATATTATCATGACAGTTATGGTTTAGAAGCAGATTGTGTCCTACATTTAGAAGATGGAAGATATGCTTTAATAGAATTTAAACTTGGTGAAAGTGGAGTAGAAGATGGCGCAAAACACTTATGCAAGATTGAAAGATTAATAAACGAGTATAACCAAAAAGAAAACAAATGCCTTTGGCTCTTCCAACATTGAAGATAGTAATAACAGGAACAGAATATGGTTATAGAAGGGATGATGGCGTACTTGTTATACCAATAGGATGTCTAAAAGATTAGTCATATAATAAATAGCACTACTTCCAAACAGTTGTATACATTTTGTAGACAACTGAAATTGTTTGAGAGCACTCATAAATAGCACTACTTCCAAACCTCAAACATAGGTTTGGTGTAATGCACTTGAAGTTTAACACTGATTTGTTATAAATAAAAGATTATGTTTTATTTGTTGACAAGCATTAATATTATGTTGTATTTTAAATTTGTAGATAGCACTACAAAGTCCAAATAAGCAGTTGCTAAACATTTTAAAGCCATGTGGCTTATTACCCCATTTAATGGGGTTTTAGTAATTACGCATGAGAGTGAA
>DNJQ01000014.1:0-1453 GCA_003497225.1 Bacillota bacterium
AACTAATTTGTGGCGATAGGAGATTAGTTGCTAATTTTATTTAATATATGTTTAACTAATTCACCAGTGATATTATTTTTGGTAACTTTTTCTACTTCAGTAAAATAAGCGTTAGAATTTACTTCATTTAGTATTGGCATGTCGTTTTCGCCTTTTAATATATCTATTCCTGCATAATCCAAGCCTAAAGCCTCACTAACTTTTATGGCTAAATCATCGTACGTACTATTTAGTTCAACTTTTTCACCTTTTCCACCAAGCGCAATGTTAGAGCGAAAATCAAAATCATTTTTTCTTTTCATTCGTCCAACCACTTTTCCACCTACTGTAATGAGGCGGTAATCTGTTCCAAATTCATAACTAATATATTCTTGGTAAATATGAGGTATATTGCTATATTTTTTATAATAGTTTTCTACATCTTCTTTAGTATTTAATAGATATACTTGTTTACCAAGTGATCCATAAACACTTTTTGCAATGAGTGGTAAATGAAGCTTATCTATAACATAATCAGTAAAATCAGATTGAATGTTATTAGAATAATTTAAAGGACAGGGAATTGTTAAGGGTGTTTTAATTTTTAATCCTTGTAACTTTTCATATGTTAACATCTTATCATCGCAGTAAATCATGCTATTAGCACTATTAAATGTTGGCAAGATTGAATTAATTGCGGAAGCGAGATAACGATCTTTATCTAAATAAACACAAAAACTATATTTAGATAAATCAATAGTTTGATATCTACCTTGATCAAAATGAAGTTTTAAATCACTAGCACGAAAAACATCGAGCTCAACATCATACTTTTTAAATTCTTCCTTTAAACGTTCGATTTTATATTCGGTATTTAATGATTTATTAAAACTATTCTTTACTATGATTCCGCGCATATTAAAATTATAGACTTAATGAAGAAAAAATAAAAGCATATTTGTGTAACAAAAAAGGCTGCCGAAGCAGCCTTAAGATCATTTTATTCTTTCTTAGCTTTTGTAGATCCTTTATCGGATTTAATATCAACAGCTGCAGAAATAGCAGCTACATCGGAAACAAGTTTTCCTAATTCAGTAGGAACAACAAGTTTTGTTGATTTGCCATCAGCTAAATCGCTATAGCATTCAAATGATTTTAATTGTAGATATTCTTGACTTGGTTTTGCTTCGTTAATAAGACGAATACTTTCAGCACGGGCTTGATAGTCTTTAATCATAGCTTCAGCGCGACCTTCAGCTTCTTTAATCATGGCTACTTTTTGAGCCTCAGCTTGAAGAATAACACTTTCTTTTTCACCTTGAGCGGTTAAAATTGCTGATTGCTTTTCACCTTCTGCACGGAGAATAGCCTCTCTTTTTTCACGTTCAGCACGCATTTGTTTTTCCATGGCTTCTTGAATGTCTCTTGGTGGAAGAATGTTTTTAAGTTCAACACGGTTGACTTTTATTCCCCA
>DNJQ01000014.1:1775-2758 GCA_003497225.1 Bacillota bacterium
ATGTTAATGTTTCATCAAGTTCCATTTCACCAAAGATGTTACGTAAAGTTGTCGCAGTTAAGTTCTCAATGGCGTTCATTGGATTAGCAACACCATAGGCGTAAAGTCTTGGATCGAGAATTTGGAAATAAATGACAGTATCAACTTGCATGGTGACATTATCACTTGTAATAACTGGTTGAGGATCAAAGTCCGCAACTTGTTCTTTTAAAGATATTCTACGATAAACTCTATCGATGAAAGGGCAGATAAAGTGAGGACCGGCCTCAATGATGCGGTGGAATTTACCGAGACGTTGAATGATGGCTGCTGAACTTTGATCAATGATTTTAATCGAAGTGATTAAAACAATCAAAATGATTACAGCGATGATACAAAAGAAAATGATTAGAAATAGACCAACAGGACTAATACTAGCTAAAATTATATTATTCATTATTACTTTCCTCCTTTGCTTTAGTGACTAATAAATGATTTCCTTCAATTTTATCGATGATAACTTCATCTCCAACGCAAAGTTTTGCTTCAGAACTAGCACTATAAACGATGCCGTGAATTTTAACTTGTGCTTGGTTTGTTGCTTCATCTGTCTCTTGGCACACTTTAAACTTTTGTCCTATTAATTCCTGCGCATTTGTTTTGGGCGCTGGTTTAAAGACAAGTTTTCGGAAAAATACCAAGAAGACTGTCAGTGAAACTGAAGAGATTACGATGAAGACTATGATGCTTATCCAGTAATATTTTTGGAATATCGCAGCGACAACTAGAGCGAAGAGACTTCCAATACAGAACCATACACTTACGAGTTCATCAGTAATTAGTTCGGCAACAAGTGTTATGACAAATACTGCTGCCCAGACGATTAGACAAATCTGATATGCTTCCATATAACCTCCTTATATTTATAATTATATTATTTTTCCTATATTTTTAAAAGATATATTGAACTAAACTTATTCTTCCATGTTTCACTTAGTTTATCA
>DNJQ01000035.1 GCA_003497225.1 Bacillota bacterium
GCCTAAAAAGTGAGCTCCGCGACCCCGAAAAAAGTGGCAGTTGGCCACTTTATAAAAGTTAAATTATATTATTTTACGCTTTCATCAATATTAATTATATTGACATCAATATATGGATTTTTCTTAGCTTGCTTTACTAAGTATTTTGATAATCTGTCTACTAATCTTTTTTCGGCTTCACTAGTTGACATCATTTTTTTGGTCATAAGTGTGTGTAATTCTTCATTAAATATGGAATTAATTTCTTGGTATATATTCTTTTGATCACCTAAATAAATAAAGCCACGCATTTGAACTTCTGGTTGAGAAACTATTCTTTGTTGTTTACTTGATACTGCTACCGATAAGCAAAGGATTCCATCATCTGCTAGTCTTTGTCTTTCTTGTAAGATGTGCGCCTTTGCTTCACCTACGCTATGTCCTGCAACTAAAAGTGTTCCTTCTTTCACGCGGGTTATATTTTGAAGAAGCTTTCCACTCTTATCTATATTTAAAAGCATGCCATTATCTAAAACAACTACATTAGCATAATTATAACCTAGTCCAGTTGATAACGCTATTTTGGCGTTAGCCATTAGTAAACGATATTCGCCTTTTATCGGCATATAATATTTTGGACGGAAGAGAGAAATCATCATCTTAAGATCTTCTTCTTGAGCGTGCATAGAAGAAATATCTTTATGGGTTAAATTAACAACTTCTGCTCCAGTTTGATAAACGGAATCTAAAGATTCTGTAGCTTTTACTTCAGTTCCAGGAACAGATGGACAAGCGAGAATTATCTTATCGTTTTCATTTATTGAAATGCCTTGATCTTGATATTCTCCATGTGCTAAATCTGATATCAAATCAAATAATTCTTCACCTGAGCCAAGAATTAAAACTATTAAGTCCTTGCTTGAGTAACGCATCATTTCATTTGCAGTAGCGTAATTGTTTTTAGGAATAATAAGTGTACCATTTTGATTTATTTCATTAAGGGCAGCAGCAAAACGATCATTAACTATAACAATTCTTTTATTGTTCTCTTGGGCAAGATTAATAACTTCTTGTATGTTATAAAAGTTTTGAGAATATATTCCGATAAATAATCTTTTAGTTTGTTCTTCAATCTCCCTGCGGATATGAGGTGTTAGTTTGTGTTTTGGAGCACAGATTCCGATTTTATCAGCACCATTACTTTCACTTAAAAGAATAAGTGCATTTCTTTCATTTGCAATAGAAGCAACTTTAGCAAAATCAAAAGAGTAGTGACTTAAACCGTTATAGTCAGTAATAAAGTCTCCGGTATAAATAATATTTCCTAAGTCAGTTCTAAGAACAAACCCAAAACTATCACTAGCTGAATGAGTAGTTGAGAAAAGGGAAAAACGATGATTTGCTATATTAATTTCATCTGATGGCGATACGATTTTAAATGTGTATTTTGAAAAATCAAATTTTGCACCATAATCAGATTTTAGTAATGTTAATGTGTTGCTTGTTAAATAACAAGGAACATTAATAACTTCTAGTAAATATGGAAGAGCACCATAAATATCATCGTGACCATGAGTTATAATAACTGCTTTAACACGATCTTTATTTTCGATTAAGTAATCAAAATTAGGAATTAAATAATCAATACCTGGAGTAAAACTATCAGGATATTTTAAACCAGCTTCAATAACAAAAATGTCATTATCTACTTCGATAATAAAGCAACTTTTGCCACTTTCGTCTAGTCCACCTAATGCACCGATACGAATTCTAATATCCGAACTATTGAGTTCCATTATCTTTCAGTTCCCATAAAGAATAAAGCAATTGCACCAGGTCCAGTGTGTGCACCAATAATTGGACCAAAAGGCAATATTTTAATTTCTTTAACTTGTACTTCTGAACGAATCATTTCTGCAACTTTATTCGCAGCTTCAATATCATCAGCGTGGTGAATGTAGATAATTTGATCTTCAGGATTAATGATAGTTTCTTTCATGTGATCGACTAATGTACGAAGTGACTTCATTCTTCCACGAACTTTATCGGTAGGAACTAATTTTCCTTCATTATCAACATGAAGAACAGGTTTAATTCCAATCATTGCTCCTAAGAAAGCTGAAGTAGCTGATAAACGACCACCTCTTCTTAATGTTCCTAAATCATCAACAGTAAAGCGGTGGCATAAATGTAATGTATTTTCTTTTAACCATTTAAGGTTATCTTCCATCGACATATTTAACACGTTTCTATTATGTGCAACATAAGCAACAAGTAAACCTTGACCTCCACAAGCAGAAAGAGAATCAACGACTTCAATTTTTGCATCTGGATGAGTTTCAACAAATTGATTTCTTGCTAAAACTGCATTGTTACAAGTTCCTGATAAAGCAGAAGAGAAGGCAACGACAAGCATTTCTTTGCTCTTAGCATATTCTTCTTCAAAAGTTTTTAAATATGTTTCTGGTGTAACTTGGAACGTTTTCGCAACATTCTTCTGTCTCATTAAATCAAAGAATCTTTTAGATTGCATTGAACGCCAGTCAGGATAGTGAAGATATGTTTTACCTCCAATTTCAAACTCCATTGGTATAACAACGACATCCATCTCTTTTACCATCTCTGGTAATAAATCTGAGCATGCGTCGGTAATAATTGTGTACGACATTTTAAACCTCCATATAAATGAACACTCTAAGTCGATTGAGTAAATTTCTCAATACAAAAAACCTAGTAATATTATTGTATATTATTCGCTTTTATATTTCCATAATTAAATATAAATTTAATAA
>DNJQ01000126.1 GCA_003497225.1 Bacillota bacterium
CACTTTTTGACCCTAGTATTTATGTTCAATAAAGGGTTTATTTAAGATATAATAAAATAACAAAGGCGAAGCATCGATTATTAACAACATTTTACGGCCGAAAAGGTAGGTGAATAAAGTGCTAAAAGATTATGATAAGAAAAAGTTTATAATCGCAGATTTATACGAGAAGAAATATGAAATGTATGAAAAATACAAAGAAAAATACGATGAGTTCTTTGAGGTTTTCGATGAATATGATTATGGAGCAGATGAATTTAGTTGTACGCCGGAAGAATATAAAAAGTCAGTAGTAGGTGATTTAAAAAAGGGCGAAAGATTTATTCTTTTAAAGTACAGTGGGCAAGATGAAAGTGTAAAGATTCCTAATGGCGTTACGGATATTAACGCCAGAGCTTTTTTAAATAATACTAAAATCCGTTATGTTTATATTCCAAATAGCGTTTTAAGTATGGGTGGTAATGTATTTGGTGATTGTACGGCCTTAGAAGAAGTAAGGCTTCCGATTAATTTAAAACTATTAACGAGAGAAACATTTTATCGCTGCTCATCTTTAAAAAGAGTAACGATTCCTGATAGTGTAGAATGTATTGGAATTAACGCTTTCGATGGATGTGAAATGCTCACTGATATAAAGTTTGGAAAGAATATCAAATCTATCGGTTGGGACGCCTTCGCTAGATGTACATCGCTTAAATCCATCCGTCTACCAGACGCATTAGAAGAAATGGATCAAAATTTGTTTTATAAAAGTTCAATTGAAGAACTTTATATTCCAAAGGGCGTAAATTATATTGACCCCAGCGCCTTTTCTGGGTGCATCAAACTAAAAAAAGTTGAAGTTGATCCAAAAAATAAAAAATATTGTAGTCAGGATAATTGTGTTTATAACAAAGAAATGACTGAACTTTTACTATGCCGCAACGATGGAAAAATAATTAATGATGGAAGACTTTTATCTATTGAAGAAGATGCTTTTGAAGTGAATGATCTTATTGAAGAAATAGATATACCCGAAGGCGTAGAATCAATAGGTCTTGCTTCTTTTAGAGACTGTAAAAATCTAAAACGTGTAACACTTCCTAAAAGTTTAAAAAGAATTAATAGATGCGCCTTTGAAAGGTGTTCTTCACTTGAAGAAATCATTATTCCAGGAAGTGTAAAAACTATAGAAGGACTGTCCTTTATAAAAACTGGATTAAAAAGAGTAATTATTAAACGCGGTGTAGAATCTATTAATGAAAATGCTTTTGCGTGGTGTGAATCTTTAAAAGAGATGTATATCCCTTCTACGATTAAAGATGCTCATTTTCCAGTTGGATTTAAGTTTGAGTGTCCAAAACAAAATTTACACATCTATATAGAACAAAGTGAAGAAAAAAATTATGAAAATTGGATAAAGTCTATAGAAGAATTTGAATATAGTTTCATTAAGAAATCTGAAATTTTTGATTGAGGAAGTGTTATGAAATACAAAGTAATTGGCTGGGTTGATGAGTATTCTGGTTATCCAAAACATAAGGTTATAACTGCACCAGTAAGTAATGCAATTATAAAAGAAATACGAAAGAATAAGTATTTATTTGGTGGTGATTGGCACGATCACTGCATGCCACTTTTAAACGATGGAACTTATGTCGACTATTCTTGGCGTGGCTGGGGCGGAGTTATGGCTAGAGCCTATAATATTGAAGGGGATTATGCATATATGTTCGGATATATGGATAGTTTACTTAATCCTGATTATAGAAAATATCCTAAGACAGATGATTTTGATGAATCACAAATTGTTCCGCGCGAGACGCTAATTGAAAAATTTGTCATGCATCTTAATGATGATATGTTTGATGCTATGAAAAATGGCACTAAAATAATAGAAGTAAGGCTATTTGATAAAAAAAGGAAACAAATAGATGTTGATGATTATATTGAATTTAGAAGAGCAAGTAATGAAAAAGATCGAATCATTATGCGCGTTTCTGATTTATATGTAAGAAAAACATTTAAGAATATATATGAAGATAAATACTTTAACGAAAAGCATAAATATGTAAGACGTAAAAAAGAATGGTTTGGTGGAAATAAAGATTCTTCTATAAAATCTATGGTAGATATGATGCATAGTATTTATAGCGAAGATGACGAAAAGAAATATGGAGCTATTGCTTTTATCTTAACTAAACCCCATTCTTGTTTAACACGTCTATTAATTGATACTGATTCTTTAGAATGCTTTGAGTTATATAACAACCAACTTTCTGATCCTAAAACCAGTAAAGAAGAAAGAAAAAGACTTATAGATGAAAGTATGAATGTTAGTCTTATAGATAAAGCATTAAGTGAGATTTCTGATGAATTTGAGCAAGAAGAATATATTAGATTTATATATGGAGAAAATACCGATTATATTTCCGATATAAATATAATGCTAAGGAAAACACTCAAAGGTCTTTTTGGTAAAGAAGGAAAGCTTAAAGAAATTCAAAAAAGATATTGTGCTGCAATGACTCTTGAAATAAGGGTAACAATAGTAAAAGGCTGCGATGAAAATAAACCCAAACTATCACTTGCTAAAGATATAGTAAAGTTTTTGTCTAAATCTGGAGTGAAACCAAATATAGAAATCTATATAGTTTAAAGAGGAGAAGATAATGAAAAAACATAGTTGTATGACATATCTTGCAGTTCTATTTAAATTTGACTATAAG
>DNJQ01000139.1 GCA_003497225.1 Bacillota bacterium
GTTATTACGCGTTATATGCATATAAATTTAATTAAAATATGCAAATTTTATGCAAACACTTTTATAAATTAAAGAACCATTTTTTAAAGTTCTCAAGACTCTTCATATGATAACCAACAGAATTTTCAATATGTCTTGCTAATTCTTCAATTAGTTCAAGTCCAAACATTTTATTTATTTCTATCATCATTTTATCTGGTGTAACTTTATAGGCTTTAATAAGTATCTTTATTTTATCTTCCTTACTATCACTTAAGAAGTTATCTTCTTGACAGTCATTACAAATAAGACCACCTAATTCAAAATCATAACAGGCTGTGCGTTTAAGTTTTTTTCCACAAACAGGACAAGATAAAGAAACGTCAAGTATTCCTAAATTCTCCGATAAATGTAATATTGTTACTAAAACACCAAATAGAATTTGACCATCATTAGGATTTTTAAAATCTAAAAGCGATTCTAAATACTCTGTTTGAATATGGTCTCCATCTTGAAATAGATTGATGATAATATCTTGAACTATAGCTAAAGCTGAACTAAAGAATAGATTTTCATATACTTCAGCGTGATTTTTAAGTAGTACTGTTGATGATATAGAAGGATGATCACTATATCCACCAACATCTAATCTCACTTTTGAAAAAACTAAAGTAGAAACATGATTTTTGTTCGTCGGTAAATAAGCGTTAATAGCGCGATAAACACCTTTAACTCCATCACCGACTAAAGAAACAACACAGTCTTTATCTCGATATTTACTAGCGTTTATTATAATACCGGTATGAGAAGTTAGTTCTAGTGGTTTTTTCATTCTTTATATCCATATTCCACTATGCGGCGCATATCTTCCCGCCAGTTTTCAACCACCTTTACAAAAAGCGAAATGTGGCACTTTTTTCCTATAAAGCCTTCGATACTGGTTTCACTATAGCGTCTAATCTTAGAAATCATTCTTCCCTGTTTTCCAATTACTATTGCTCTTTCACTGGCTTTTTCAACAATGATGTCGGCTGTAATTTCAACTTCATCATCACTTTCTTCAACATTTAATATTTTTACATGTAAAGCGTGTGGCACTTCATCGTGACATAGTCTCATGCACTTTTCTTTGATAAATTCCGCGTAGACAAATTCGATCGGATGATCGAGAAGCATATCATCGGGAAAATAAGGTTCCGATAATGGTAAAAGGGATTTAATCTTATCGATTAAATAGTTTGGAACTTCCTTATCCTTAGCCACTATTGAAGCGAAGTTCTCGCGTGGAAGTTCGCTAAAAGCCTTATAATAAAGCGCTGAACGACGATTATATTCTTCAATGCTCTTAAGCTTATCGATCTTATTCATAATTACAAAAACCGGACGATCGACTTTACGAAGTTTATCGATGAAATCGTAATTTAATTTTGAAGATATATCGACCATATATATAATGATATCGGCATCATCAAATGCGGTCTTAGCATCTTTAATATAGATCTGACCTAGTTTTCCGTGAGGCTTATGAAATCCGGGTGTATCAATAAAGATTAATTGAGCATCATCAGTATTATAAATAGCTTTAATATTTTCTCTCGTCGTTTGCGGCTTATCAGATACCGCTAAAACTTTAGTCTTTATTAAAGCATTAATAAAAGTTGATTTTCCAACATTAGCATCGCCAATTAAAGCGATGAATCCTACTCTTTTCATTTATCCAAGTTGTCGCTATCGAAAGAATATGGTAACAGTTCTTCAACTGTTTTTACTAATTCTTCACCTTTTAAAGTAAACATATAAACTGGAACATCGTGTGAAAGTAGTTCGCTCATAACTTGACGGCAGCTTCCACAAGGTGAAGCAAGTTTTGGGGAATCAGTAACTAAACCTAAAGCGATGATATCTTCTTTCTTATAACCTTGCATATAAGCTCCAAAAATAGCGTTTCTTTCTGCACATAGACAAAGACCATAGGCTGAGTTTTCTATATTTGCACCATATATATATTTTCCGTCTTTAGTCAGTAATGCGGCACCAACTTTAAAATGCGAATAGGGGCTATAAGATAGTTCTCTAGCTTTAATCGCTTCATTTTTTAATTCTTCTTTGTTTATCATATTTCCTCCTCTAATAATTCAAATAATTCGTCTTGTAATTTATACATTTTGTTTTTTTCTTCTTCGCCCTTTTCATGATCATATCCTAAAAGATGAAGAATTCCATGGATAAATAGATAGCGAATCTCTTTATTAAACTCATTTCCAATCTTTTCTGCTCTTCTTTTAATTTCTTCTGGACACAAAACGATTTCGCCTAAATCAACAAAATCTAAATTATCTTCTTTTCCTTCGTCAAGATAAGCAAATGAAATTACATCAGCTATATAATCTTTTCCACGAAATTTTTGATTGAGATCCTTTGAGACTTCTTCCTCAACTAGCGTTAAAGAAAGAATATATTTAACTCTTTTTTTAGAAAGATGATTTAAGACAAAATTAAAAATACTTTGATACTCTTTTTCAAACTCGTAAGTTTCACTTGTTTCGTTAGAAAAATATATCTCGTTCTTGTCCAAATGTTCACCCTCCTGTGGGATTATTAGTATAGTAAAGAAGTCCCTTCTTGTCAATGTTTAAGCCCTTATAAAAGGGCGATAATTCACTTAAATTTGAACCAAAATAATCAAATTCTCTTTCAGCGTTATATAAAGAAAAGATAGAGGTAATTATAAATGAATTATAAATAAAATACCAAATTATATCTTGCGCCTTCTCGCTCACCATATTCGCGTATATTAAAGTTAAAATGAATGCAAAAACATATGGAAGATATTTTATTAGGTAGTTTAAAAAAGTAAATTTTTTAGCCACACGTTGTGATTTATTATATGAGTTATAATAACTTTCAATACTAGTTCTATTTTCATCTATACTTTCATCACACTCAATACACTTTCTTAAATATAACTTCATCCTTGGGCTAAATAAAGCATAGATTAATAGACATATTCCTAAATCTAGAAAAGCCGAAATTAAATAGAAGATGTTCTTATTAACCATCGAAAGAACTGCTAAAGCGAAGGCTTCAAAATATAATAAGAAATTGTTTAACGCTTTTAGTTTATTTATCTTTATTTGTACTAGGTTTTCAAATTTCTCTTTATCATTAGTATAAAAATAAAATGGCAGTAAAAGTCTTTCATCAATCTTTCTTAAAATACAAGAAAAATATGATTTTTTAATTAGTGAAGTACCTAATGTAAGTAAAAATAGAAATAAAGAAGCCAAATATAAATTTTG
>DNJQ01000060.1:0-563 GCA_003497225.1 Bacillota bacterium
ATTATAATTTGCATTTTAGAAAGATACCACTTTATCTTGTCCATAATAAAGTTTGTGTTATAATAATGGTAATGAATAATGATATTGAAAAGAAAGACATAAGAGTTGTATTCTCCGATATTGACCAAACTCTTTATTCGCATGTAACAAAAAGAGTTCCTTTAAGCGCAATAAATGCGATTAAAGAGATGCAAAGCAAAGGTATAAAATTCTTTTTGTGTAGCGGTAGAAATTTTTATCTAATTAGAAAAACTGGAATATTAGACCTTGTTCATCCTGATGGACTAGTGACGATGAATGGTGCTCAAGTTATAATCGATAAAAAAATAATATATTCTTATCCTATTCCGGAAGAATCTATCGATGCTTTAATTAAGTTTTCAAAAAGACTTAAGTTTGGGTTAACACTGATTGAAGAAAGCGAAGGTCATATTAATTATATCGATGATAAAGTTATTTCTGCTCACGAAAAATATGGAACTCGTTTCCCTCAACCAAGAACCTTTCCAGATCATTATGATCGAACAATTTATCAAGCAATTGCTTTTTGTGATGAATTCGAT
>DNJQ01000060.1:882-2200 GCA_003497225.1 Bacillota bacterium
AGGCTTTATTTGTACCACATCTAAAAAAATGTAAAACAGCAAGATGGGATGAATATGCAGTAGACATTATGCCTTCTGATTCTGATAAAGCCAAAGGAATTATGGCAGCACTAGATTATTTGAATTTAGAAGTAAGTCAGTGCATGGCCTTAGGCGATGCTTTAAATGATATTGAGATGTTATCCTTTGCTGGTGTTTCAGTAGCTATGGGTAACGCTAGACCGGAAGCTAAGGCTATTGCTGATTATATAACTTCTGACATCGATAGTGATGGTTGGGCTAAAGCTATGCTTCACTACGGATTAATCTCTTCAATTAAGAACTAATTTAAATAAACTTTTTTTATAATTCTCTATTTTTGAAACCTATATAAAGTGAGGTAAAAATATGCACACAAATATTGGGTTTTACAAAGAAGAAGAAATGATAATCATGTTAAACAACAAAATGTTTTCTGAATTATCAAATAACGGAAAGCACATAATTCGTGAGATTTATGGTCATCCAAAAGACGATGATGTAGTTCATTGCCGTAAAGTAGAAGATTTCATTAAGCCTGATTTCATTATTGAAATGAATGGAATCGAACATTTTATTTCAATGAAAAGCGGTAGTAGTGAAGTAGTCCATCAAGAATACGTCAAAAACTTTTGCACTTTTCTAAAGGAAAATGGAATATCAGATGAGACGATTGAAACTATTCTACTATATCAATATGGGGATGGAACACTAGATGGAACTGGAAAAGAAAGAATAGAATATAACAAACTCCGCTTCATTTTAAGTGAAAGAATAAAGAATGCTAACACAGAATTAAATGTCAATAAAGACTTTGTTCTTAATATCATTAATAGATCAATATTTAAAGGAGTTAATATAAATAATATTGAGGCGGATTATCTTTACCATGGAGACACTGATTATGGAATTTTAGTTTCTAAGGTCCAAATGATGAAACATTGTAAAAGAAGAGATTGGGATTGGATGGATAATCTCCATATCGGTCCTCTTCAGTTACGTCCACACGCTCGATATATAGGAAAACCAATAGTAAAGCCTCTTTCTCGCGAAAGATTAGAATTATATTGGGCTAAATATTATGCAGATTTAGATTATATCTCTAAAAGATATGATGGATGATTTTACCTAGGAATCAAAAGTATTAGAACTGAATTTTATAAAGCGAGGAGGGTGATAACCGTAGAGGAGGCCGCAATCTTGCACCCCTACCAATAAAAAAAAGACCACAGCGTGGTCTAATTTTTTTATTGGTTGCGGGGGCAAGACTTGAACTTGCGGCCTCCGGGTTATGAGCCCG
>DNJQ01000060.1:2487-8256 GCA_003497225.1 Bacillota bacterium
CGGGTTATGAGCCCGACGAGCTTCCACTGCTCCACCCCGCGATGTAGAAATATGATAGCACTTTTCTTCCTATGTAGCAATACCTGAAATAAATTATTTTGGCAGTGGAAGCTCATCGGCCTAAAAAGAGTGAAAATCCGACAATTATCGTATCGTTTTATAAAAGTAAAATAAATAAAATAATAGTATTTCTTTTTTCTAATTTTTGTTTTTTACCTCAAAAAGTGGCTAAAAATGGCTATTTTATCTTGAAAGGCGGTTGAATACATGGATGAAATATTCTAAATTGACATTGGAGGTAATTTTATGAAAAAGTTATTGTTACTACTTGCAATTGGATTAATCCCAAAGCAAAATACTGTTCAAGAGGCTCCTAGTAGAAATGAGATAAGAATGACTCAAACTGTAGAGGCCCTTTCTTCTATTGGTAAAGTTAGCACCAATGGTTCTAGTTTAAATGTTAGAAAGACTGCTTCAACTAGTTCTACCATATTAGCTAAACTTTCTAATAATAGCTATGTTGAAATTTATAACGAATTGAGTGGCTTTTATAAAGTTAAATATAACTCTACAAGTTTTGGTTATGTTTCTAAAAACTATTGTATTAAAGCATCAACAAATATCAAAAGCGTTACCGCCTCAGTCTTAAATGTTCGTTCAGGAAAAGGAACATATTATACAAAATTAGCTCAACTTCCTAAAGGATATAAAGTTGGTGTTTTATCAACCGATAATGGCTGGTCAAGAATAGTTTATAATGGTACTAAAACAGGTTATGTATCTTCAACCTATCTAAGTGGAACAACCACTACTACCTATCCTTCAATCAATTTGAATATTACCGAATATAAGCAATATGATTCTAAATGGGCGTATAAATATTTAGGGGAATCAAAAGTAACATTTAAGTCAAATGGATGTGCTACTACTGGCTTAGCAATGCTTGAATCTTATCGCCTTGGAAGAAACATAAATCCATATGAATACTCTAAAACACAAAGTTATACTTCAGGAGGTGCGATATATTGGCCAACAACTAAATATAATGTTGTAACTTCTTCAACTAGTTATCTAACAAAAATATATAACATTTTAAAATCTAGAAAGCCTGTAATGATAGGTTTAAAAACTAGTGGTGGAAAACAGCACTATGTTGTAATAAAAGGTTACACTGGATCAAATACATTATCATCAAAAAATTTTATTATTAGTGATCCTGGGTCATCTTGGAAAACTAATCTCTCACAGATTCTCTCCGATCATCCTGTATTTTATAAATACATTTACGCAAAGTAGTTAATTAAAAGAAGCAACTTCAAATATGTAAAAGAAGTTGCTTCTTTCTTTGTTTTTAATAATAAAATCAATATTAATACGGAACCTTTTTTGATATAATTTAAATAGGAGTGAATAGTTTAATGATAGTATTAACAGGAGCTAGCGCATCAGGAAAAACAGAAGTCGCTAAACTATTAAATTTAAAATATAATATAAAAAAAGTTGTTACCCATACGACAAGACAGATTAGGCTTGGTGAAAAAGACGGAGTTGATTATCATTTCGTTTCAAAGCAAGAGTTTCAAGCTATGATAAAAGAAAATAAGTTTGTCGAATGGATGATATATAACGATAATTACTATGGTACGAGCAAAGATGAAATTGCAGATGATAAAGCTGTAATAGTTGACCCTAATGGTGTCCAAGTTTTTCAAAATTTAAAAAGTAAAAGTATTATCGTTTTTCGTCTTTTAGCTTCTGATACCACTCGATTTAATAGAATGCTTGTTAGAGGAGATACTTTAGAAATCATTAAAAAAAGAATAGAAAGTGATAAAACTTGTTTCTCCGATGAGAAATATAATAATATTCAATATACGATCGATACCGATAAATACACTATTGAAGAAGTGACTGATAAAATATTTGAAATATATACGAAATCAATTCATCAAAGAGCATAATCTTCTGCTCCACTTATTTGAACATTAGAATATTTATATAATGTATAAACGCGAATAGCTGAAGAAATAAGTAATATTGCTGCAGCTATCATATAATTTATACGCGCTTGATTTTTTTCTTCTTCATAATCTTTATATGCGGTATATAAAAACCAAATAGCCGCTATAACAAAAATCCACGCTATGGTTTTAGCTTTTCTTAAGATTTGCTTTTGAATATTCTGAGGAATTTTTTCTATTCCCTTTTTTAGGAAATTAATATTTTGTTTATTGAGCTGCAAGGACACAAAAAGTGACACGATAATAATAAGTAGAAAAACATTTTCTACTCTAATTCGATTAATTTTCGCATTTCTTTGCGCTTCACTCTCCGACATCTCTCATTATTTCTAATCTTTGATCTAAAAGATTAAGATCTTCATCATCATTAAATGTCATTGATGCACGTAAATATTCGCCACTACTTGTGCTATATGGAATAAATATAACGCTATAATTGCTCTTTAAATATTTTGCTATACTCATAGCATCTTCACCAAACTTTTTCATCCATTCTGGAATTTTAAAGAACGCGTAAAAAGTTGAATCTATCTCATTAACTATAATATCGTACTTTATAGCGATATTTTTGAATTGATTATATCTTCGATAATATTTATTCTTTTGATATGATATATCATTTTTATTAAGTAAATATGAATAAGCCTGAAGGAAAGGTTTGGCCTGTCCAGAATCAAATTGATCTCGTATGATATTGAGTTTTTCAATTATCCTTTTATCGCCACAAATCATTCCAACTCGCATACCTGTTAAGCCAAAAGTTTTACTAGCAGTATAAATTTCAATTTTATTATCAAATCCTTGTGATAAAAGCGAAACTGGTGAAGTTTGATAAGAATAATCTATATAAGCAGCATCATTAATTAATATTACATTATGTTTTTCTGCATATTCGCTAAGTCTTTTATAAAAAGTGTTAGAAGCACTTTTCCCCGTTGGATTATTGGGATAATTTAAAGATATAACTTTAGGATTTATTTTTTCTTTTTCAATATAATCTAATAAATCCTCGTATTTATCATTAAATAGAGGATATTCATAAACTTTAGCGTTTAGTAATTTTGCTATACGACCAAATATATTATAACCAGGTGTAGTAACAAGAACTTTTGTATACGCATCAACTAAAAGCATCGCTAAATAGTTTAATGTCGGCTTTATTCCCATGGTGAGCATCATGTTTTCATCTTCTAATTCAACACCATAGTTTTTTAAAGCAAATGTTTTAAAAGAAGAGATGGCTTCATGACATATATTTTCTGAATATGCCATCGCGCCATCACTTCTCATATTCTGATTAATACATTCAAATACTCTATCATCTACGATATTTTTATCTTCCCCTATCCCAAAGTTTAACACTTGATAATTGGGTGAAGGTAAAACACTTGCCATAGCTAAAAATCTATTTCTTAAGTCGTTTTTTCTCGTTCTTAATGCAAATCTAATTTTTTTCATCGTAAAGTTCTCCAAAGTAGATGATTTCCGAGTGACCATTTAAAAGATACTCATTATCATTTTCACTGACTTTAATTACACCGCCAAGCGTTTTAAAAAGCATATTTTTCTCACATAAAGCTAAACTTCTTAAATAAGCGAAAGATGATATACATCCTGTTCCACAAGATTTAGTGAACCCTACGCCATTCTCTAATGATAACATTAAATAAACTTCATCGATGCTTTTTTGAAGGTGATGGATATTAAAATTACCACCAATCACTTTTTGCTGATCTATCATTAAATTTGGATCGATGTGATCGACAAGCTGAATCATATGCATATTTCCTGAATCAACAATCCCTGTAGTTTGGTTAGCCACTAATATTTTTGGCTTTGGGAAATGAACAGTATAACTTCCATCATCTAAGGCTTCAGTTTTATAAAATCCACTATCGGTTAGGAATTGAAATTCAGTTCTTTCTGACTTGAGTATTCTTTTAAAATATGTGGTGGCACAAATTAGACCATTTCCACACATTTTTGCTCGGCTTCCATCTTTATTAAAAATAATAAAGTTTGCTGTAGATGAGCTTGAGGGATATAAAACGACTAAGCCATCAACATCTTCTAATACTCCACTATAAGTTTTTATATCGAAGTTTTCCGGATTATAAATAACAATAAAGTTATTTCCACTGCTAGATATTTTATAAAACATTACTTAACTCCTTATACTTACGATAGATTCTTATTGAGTTTAATGCGGCACCAATTGTTAAGTTGTTGCTCATTAATACGATAGAAAATCCATAAGGGCAATATGGATCTTTTTCTAAACTTGTAGCAAAGATATTTTCTTCATCCTTTTGTACATCTTCTAAAGTTAATATCTCTTTATACTTAATATTTGTCTCTAAGTCTATTAACCTCATTACCTTTTGATAATTAAATTCTTCCTTTAAAGTAATATGAAGAACTGCCGTATGACCTATGGTAACTGGAACTCTTATACACATTGCGTCTAGTTCAAATTGTGGATTAATCACTTTTTGCATCTCTAAAGAAATTTTATTTTCTTCATGAGTTTTACCATTATTTTCTCTACTTCCAACATAAGGAACGATATTGTCATACATTTTTACTAGCTTTCCACCAAATTCAAATTGTGGAACTACTCTTTTATCTAAATATTCATAATCACTTCTTTCTTTATCTAACTTTATTAGTGCTTTTTCTCCAAGTCCTGAGACTGATTGCAAGGAAGTTAAAATGACTTTTGAAATAGGGCAAAATCTATTAAGATTGAAAAGAAGATTTAATATCATAATGCTAACACAGTTAGGGTTAGCTATAATGGTAGAATCTTTTTGAATCAAAAAGTCATTAGCACCACAGGCCACTAATGGCACTAGTTTAGATTGTCTAAAGAATTCACTATTGTCAATTAGTAAATCCGCATGAAGTTTTTTATAATGCTTTTCAATATTTTCACTTGTAGTCGCTCCAAAGGCTACTTTAAATTTCTCATTTTCTAATTCTTCGTATTTTTTACTCCGATAAGTTTTATTATTAATTTTTATTTCTTGTTCAGCTGTACTAAAAAAGACCAATTCTTCTTCAGTCAAATAACTAGCAATTTTTTTAGCCACTAATCCAGATCCAAGTATAGCAATTTTCATTTTTATCCCTCTATACAATTTATGCGTAACAATAAAAATCATGATGGCATAATTATAAGTGTGTTAGCCTTTATCCCTTTGCGTCAGAAAGAAGAAAAAAACGAAATATATACTCGTTATATAAAATTTTTAAAATCTTTAAACTACGATGTTCTTTTAGGAACCACCATAAGTAAAGATGTAACAGAAAAGTTTGATCTGCTCTTACTTCCTGGTGGTGGAGATATTTATGACAATCACTATAATGATATTTATGATTTATCAGCATTCAACATTTTCTACAACAATAACAAAAAAATAATAGGTATATGTCGAGGAATACAAGTAATTAATTTTGCTCTTGGTGGAACATTAAAAAATATTAATGGCCATGAAAATACCCGACATAAATTAAAAAGTTTAAAAATTAAAGTGAACTCTTACCATCATCAAGCGATAGATAGACTTAGTAAAGAACTATCGATTGTAGATAAAAGTAACGATGAAACAGTTGAAATAGTTAAAGGAAATAGAATACTCGGTTTTCAATTTCATCCCGAACTTGAAGATGAAAAAGACAAAAAGTATTGGATAAATTTTATAAATAAGAATTTACTTTAATTTATTAAACTGCCACTTTTTTGGTC
>DNJQ01000072.1 GCA_003497225.1 Bacillota bacterium
ATATATTTATTAATTATTAGTAGACAAAGAGCATAAATTGTAATAAAATATTGACTATTAATAGTTGCATTTTTTTGTATTCTATTTTAGTAGAGGAGGACAGCATGACAAACCTTATCATAGTCTATGTACTGGTTGTTGCATTGATTGTTGCTTTTATATTAACAACTTATCTTGTTAGTCATAATCACATCATGAAATATACTGACAACTGGGTAAAAAGATTTTTTGCACATCCAATGCTTATGTATAGCATTCGACGTATATTGAGTGCATTTATTTCGCTTTTATTAACAATAATTGTTACATTCTTCTTATTAAGAATCGATGATCCTAGAACAGTATATTGTGCTGGTAAATGGATTAAGTTCAGCCCACAACAACAAGAGTTTTTGTGTTCGCTTAAACTTCATAGATTAGGATTAGACCAAAATTTATTTGTGCAATTAATTAGATACATTTATGATATTTTACCATTCCCAAAGAGTATATGTGTAAATGAAGTTACTAATTCTTCTGGATCAGCATTTATTTGCTTAACAGAAAAAGTCACCTTAATTAACTTTGGTACTTCAACTTCCATTAGTCCTGGAAAGCAAGTTGTTGACTTCTTTACTGAAACAATGCCTTGGTCATTATATATTGGACTTGGTGGTTTAGTCATTGAAATATTCATAGGTTACCCAATGGGTGTCATGATGGCAAAATACAAGAATAGATGGTTTGATAAACTTGGTAATGCTTATATCATTCTAGTTGGTTCAATACCAGGTCTAGTTTATTACTATATTCTTCAAGCTTTATTCACTGAAGTATTTGGATTACCGATTATATGGGATCGTGGAAATGTGATAAGTTGGATTCCTCAAATGTTGACATTAGGTCTAGGTGGTGTAGCAGGTATTGCACTTTGGGTTAGACGTTATATGGTTGATGAATTCGGCGCCGATTATGTTAAATTTGCTCGAAGCAAAGGTGTCCCTGAAAACACGATTTTATTCAAACATGTTTTACGTAATGCTGCTGTCCCACTAGTTAGATCTATTCCTGCTGGTGTCATCTACTGCTTATTAGGTTCTTACTTTGTTGAAAGTATTTATAACGTTGAAGGATTTGGTGATTTGTTAATTACTTCTATTAATCGTAATGACTATCCTTTAACCCAAGCAATCGTTGTTGTTTCAGCAATTATATCCATTATCGCAAGCTTAGTTGGCGATATTACAACAGCTATCGCTGATCCTCGTGTCAGCCTTACTTCAAAGAATTAGGAGGTCAAAAATGGTTGAGTTAGAAAAAGTAATCAAAACTGATGATGAATCACTATTTGAGATCATCGGAAGTTCAGAAGAAGAAATCGAAAAACTTCAAACAGCTCCTTATTCATATTGGAGAGAAGTTTTTAAAACACTGTTACATAATAAAGTAGCAATAGTATGCTTTGGACTTTTGTTTATCATATTGTTCTTTACAATATTCGGTCCAATGATGAAATACTATTCACCCACCTTACCAGAATCTGAACTACCAGAATTTGAATTTATTAGTAAGGATCACTGGTTTGGTACTAATGGTAAACACCAAGATATTTGGTCAATCGTTTGGCGTGGATCTCAACTTTCACTTCAAATCGCTGTTACTGTTAGTATTGTAAATGCAATATTGGGCTTACTTATTGGTTCTATTTGGGGATTCTTCCCAAAACTTGATCCAATTCTAATTGAAATAAGAAACTTTATTAATAATGTTCCAGGCTTACTATTAAATATGATGTTCATGAAACTATTTAACGCAAATGATGTTCCAACATTCTTGGCGTTAGTCATAGTTATGACAATATTTGGTTGGTTAGGACTTGCCTCAACATTAAGAAATAATATCATTATTATTCGTAATAGAGACTTTAATATTGCTTCTAAAACATTAGGCTCGAAACCAACTTCGATAATTACACACAACTTATTACCATTCTTGGTTTCAATTATCGTTACGGTCTTAGCTACTTCTATTCCAGGTGCTATTGATGGTGAAGTTTCATTAGCATTCTTTAATCTTTCATTCAATTATCCTACCATCACCCTTGGTAAGGTTATTACTAATTCTACATCTAATGGTTCGGGATGGTTATCGCATCCATATGTCATGCTGATACCGTCGATGGTAATTATAATTATGACTGTTTCGTTCTACTATATAGGATTTAGTTTAGCCGATGCTACAGATCCGAGAATGCACAGGTAAGGAGGAAAATATGGAAAAAGATAATAAGAATCCTACAATCCTTTCAATTAAGAACCTTAACGTTTATTTTAAGACACACGGTAAGGATTCTCACGTTATTAGAGGAGTTAATCTCGACATTAAGCGTGGAGAATGTTTCGCCATCGTTGGTGAATCAGGATCAGGAAAATCAGTCTTTACTAAAACTTTTACCGGTATGCTTGATGCTAATGGAAAAGTTAAAGAAGGGTCAATAATCTTAAATGATGTTGAAATTAATGATCCTAAAATTATCCGTCGTAAATTTGCCGATATTCATCGTCACGATGTCAAGATGGAAAAACTTCATAATAAGTCTGCTGATGTTGCTTTAAAACTAGCTTTGGAAAAGGAAGAGAAGAAATTCCAAGAAACTTATGGTAAATATCAAAAAGAATCTGATTTAGCAACTAATTCTGGATATAAGAAAAATGCAATAGCGAAGATTGATGCTAAATACCTAAAAGATTTGAACTATTATAGTGCTTATTTTGCTGATAGTTTAACTAAAAAATATAATAAGTCTTCAAACTGCATGATTAAGCAACAATCTCTTTCAAATAGATTAACTCGTAAAGTTAGTAAGTTACTATCTTTATCTTTCTATGATAATTAT
>DNJQ01000068.1 GCA_003497225.1 Bacillota bacterium
AAAGCCTATTTAATATATCGTTGCTCAAGATTCGATTTACAAGGAAAAGAAATTTTAAAAACTCAAGAAAAATTTTATCTAGTAGATACGGCATTAAGATATAGCATTCTTGGATATAGCACTAAAAGTGTATCGGATAGTATTGAAAATGTTATATATTTAGAACTCAAACGTCGAGGCTACGATGTTTTTGTTGGCAAAACTAAAAGTGGTGAAATAGATTTTGTTGCGACAAGACTTAACGATAAACTCTATATCCAAGTTACACAAGAAATAAGTTTTGAAAAGACAGAAGAAAGAGAATATGGTCGTTTACTTGAAATACAAGATAATTATCCTAAATATGTTTTGCGCACTGATAATTTTGCTATGGGAAACTATGAAGGTATTAAAACGATGAACATCGCTGACTTTTTACTCAGTGATGAATATTAATAAAAACTAATTTATTTTATTTGCATCTTCATTATTTTCTTGGCTTTCAACTTGTATTACATCAATAGTGACTTTATCTTTTTTTGTGTTTCCAAATCTTTTTTTGAAAAAAACGATAATTGTATTGTATAAAATTTCAAAAAGAGCACATACTATTAAGCCTTTTAATAAATTAAATGGCAGGTATAACAAAATACATATGAGAATTAAACTACCTTCATAGGGGAACATGCTATTTGAAACAAAGCCAGTATAAGAGAAACAGCTATCTGGTTTCCAGGAAAGATAAGTAGGTGTTATGAATAAGTAGTTTAAAAATGTCATGACTGAACTTACTGAAGCAATTATAACTATATAAGTAATAATTCTCCAAACAACTTGATGTTTAAATCTTTTTTGGAATAACTCACATAAAAACATGGCTGCAACATAAACAAGGGAAGTTATAACCATGGTAATTTGTCCAATAGCAATTGGACCTGTTGGGCCAAAGATAGCTAAATCTACTAGTGCTTTTACTATGGCACAAAGAATTGCGTACTGCCAGCCACACATGCTATAAGCGACTAAAACTACTGTATCAGATGGTTCAAGAACTAACCATGGTGCAATAGGATAGCGCATAAAGTATCCACCGATAAAGACGATTAAAACACCTAAAGCGCCTAGCATAGATGCTAGACATAGGTTAAGTATTATCTTACGTTTATTATATTGTTTTTTCAAAATAAAACTCCTCCTTCCGTTCGATAATACTTCAGGAGAAGATTTATATTTATTTATTCAATCTTCGCTTCTTTATACCAGCCTTTACTGTCGCCAAAGGAATTTCACCTTTTCAATCGTTTTCACGAGTCGTGGGGTTTACCACCGAGTAGGAATTTCACCTAACCCTGAAGCACACATAATATAGTATATGATTTTATTATTGTCAATAAATTACTCAGTTCTTAAACAAATTACCGGATCTTTCTTAGAGGCGATGCGCGCAGGAATGAAACCAGAAGTTAAAGTAAGAAGAACCGAAACAAGTATTAGTATTACTGCATGTAAAGGATTTAAGAAAGCAATGGTACCAATATTTGCTTCTGGATAAATAGAATTAATTATTGCATTTACTGGTAAACACAAGATATAAGTCATTATTATTCCTATTAAACCTGAAATGAAACCTATAATAACTGTTTCAGCCTGGAATAAACGCGAGACGTCCTTTTTTCTTGCACCAATAGATCTTAAAACACCAATTTCTTTAGTTCGTTCTATTACCGAAGTATACATTATTATCGCCATCATCACCGAAGAAGTAACTAAAGCAATAGCAGCAAAGCAGATTAAAACTATTGAAATAATATTGATCATAGTTCCAATAGAAGAAATTAAAACTGATGATAAATCAGTATAGATTATTTTTCCATCGGGATTTTGATCGTTATAATTATCTAGATATGTTAATATCTTACTTTTTTCTTTAAAGCTTTTGGGATATATTGTTATAGAAGTTATATTAGTATCAGTAGCGGTTGCAAGTCTTTGATTATAATAATCTGACATATCTATTTCTTTAAGCGTATTTAAAGATGATATACATTTAATAGATGTATTAGCTAAGGAAGAACTATCAACATGTAAATAGCAGTGATTTTTAATTTCTTTCGTGAGTTCAGAATCTTTATTCATATTCAAAACTTTTTGGGTTAAAGATTGGGGATAATAAATTCCGTAACTCATTAAATCTACCGCCGTAGTGTCTTTTGGACGCAAAATACCAACTATTTTTAATGTTTCACCTTTAGTGTCATCTTCATATAACGCTCTTAAACTATCGCCACTCTTTTTCGTGTAATATGTTAAATTTCTCGTGCTTTCATTTTCTTCAAACATTCCCATTAATTCTTTAAAGTCAGAACTTTGGAAAATTGTTTCTGGACTTGAAACGGCATGCTTAGCTAAATTGTTCATTAAAATATTCATTCTACTAAAATTAGCATCGCTTTTTAAAAATCTTCCAGTATAATTATCTGAACCATCTTGCTTAACATAAAGATCATCAGAAGAGAAGATTTTAAATTTTTTGTTTATTATATCATCAAAAGTAAAAGTCTTTTGACTTTCGCCGGCGGCCATATTTACATCATAACCTAATGCTTTCATGGTGTAATATGATATACGATTATATCTATCAACTGAAATCAAAAGTTCATTGCTGTTTTGAGGATATTGACCAATAATATCATATTGACTACGGATGAAGTTTTCATCTCCAGTAAGTTCGCTCCAATATCCCGATGATCCGGTTATTGAAGAAAGAACCGAATTAGAAGAAGTAGAAATAGTTACTGGAGTATTTGAAGCATCAAGAGTTACGGCATTCATTTCGATTGAATAGTTATATTTAACTGAACTAACCAAAGACTTATCTATGCCTTGAATATATTGGATATATTCTTCATTAATATCATTTATGTGCATTGTTGTTTGAGCAGGCTTTTGAATGATGATGGAATTTGAATCAGGGAATTCTTCTAGTTCTATTTTGTTTCCTTCTAAAAAGTCTTCAGTGACAGCGTTTCGCTCAATGGATATAGGGAATTGTGATAAAGATTCTCTTTCAGCACGGTGAACATAATTACTAAATCCATTAGATAAAGAGAGAACTAAAGCAACACCGATAATACCAAAACTGCTAGCGATAGAAGTAAGTATCGTCCGACCTTTTTTAGTCATGATATTATGTGCTGAAATATTGAGCGCAGTTTGAAAACTCATGGATGATTTTTTCTTCATCCTTTTTTGTTTATGAAGTTCATCGTTTACTTGGTCAGAAAAACTCGTATCAACCATGGTTAAATCATTAGCATCCATATCAATAGTGCTATCTAAGTTTTTATTTTCTTGAACTAATTCATTTTGAGGTACATTTTCATCACCTATTATTACCCCATCTTTCATCCTAATGATTCTAGTTGCGTATTTATTAGCGAGTTCTTCATTATGAGTAACGATAATAACTAATCTATTTTTT
The DNA here is from genome assembly GCA_003497225.1 of Bacillota bacterium. Lineage (GTDB taxonomy): Bacteria > Bacillota_I > Bacilli_A > RFN20 > CAG-288 > CAG-345. Next base: position 3,461 of record DNJQ01000068.1, read on the forward strand.
GATAGTTCTTTTAATATATCCATTACTTGAACAGAAGTTTTAGAATCTAGCGCTCCTGTTGGTTCATCAGCTAAAATGATTTTTGGATCATTAACAATCGCTCGAGCGATGGCGACCCTTTGCATTTGTCCACCCGATAATTGATTAGGCCTTTTATTAATCATATCCCCTAAACCAACTTTAGTTAAAGCTTCCTTGGCTTTCTTTTTTCTAAACTTAACGCTGGAACCAGATAAAGTTAAAGCTAATTCAACATTAGATAAGACTGTTAAATGGGGAATAAGGTTATAATTTTGAAAGACAATTCCTATTTTACGGTTACGATAAGTATCCCAATCGACATCTTTATAATCTTTAGTAGATTTATCGTCTACTATTAAATCACCTGAGTCATAACGATCAAGACCACCGATGATATTAAGCATTGTGGTTTTTCCACAACCTGATGGTCCTAAAATTGCTGCAAAACCAGAATCCTCGAATGTTAAACTCAAATCGTGTAACACGGGGACATTGTTGTTTTTATCTAAAACATATGATTTTTTAATATTCTTTAGCTCTAACATAGTATTTCCCTTTGATAATGTGTTTATTTTATCAAATAACAAAGTAGAAATATAGTTTTGTTTCAAATAAAAAAATGAAAAGATGTTGACATATGATTATTATGCGTCATATAATACTATGCGTAGTGAGGTATACGATGGATGCTCAATTAAAAAGAGGTTTACTAGATGTATGTGTTCTCGCTTGTATATCCAATAAGGAATCTTATGGATATAAAATTATTCACGATATTTCTCCTTATATTGAAATGAGTGAAGCAACTTTATATCCCATATTAAGAAGACTAGTGGAGAAAGGAGAGGCGAATTCACGAACTGTGGAAATTGATGGCCGTTTAAGAAAGTATTATTCAATTACTTATAAAGGCCAACAACACATAAATGAATTTATTGAACAGATACGAGAATTTAATCAAGCATATCAATATATTTTGAAATCATATGGAGGATAGTTATATGACCGAGAAAATGTGGAAAGATGAATTAAAAAAATATTTATACCTACTACCTGTAAAAGAAGAGCGCGAGATACTTTCGTATTTTGATGAAGCTTTTGCTGATTATCGCGACCAAGGGTACACCGATAATGAAATAATCGAAGAATTCGGTGATCCAAAAGAAGTTGCTAAATCGATGGTTTCCTCTTATCTTGATGACAATCAAGCGATTGAAGAAAGAGAAGAACGTGAAGCGGAAAGTGGGACTAATTTCCGTTCCAAGATAAAAAGAGGAATATCAAACATTGGTAAATCAGTTTCTGGTTTTTGTGATAAGATCAGCGCTTCATCAAGGAAAAAACGCACAGACTTAAATAGTGAAGATAGAGATAACTATGAAAGAGAAGTCGAAGAAGCGCGCAAAAAACAAGAAAGAGTTAGAGAGGAGGTAAGAGAAGAGGAGGAAGAACTTAGAAAATTAAAGAAAGAAAGAGAAGAGCTAGCTCACGAGAATGAAAGAGCTAAAGAGGAAAAAATGAAATCAGGAAAGTATGTAGAAATTGAAAAAGAGACTAAAGAAAAGAAGTTTGCAGAAGGAAAGCCACGCACTTATACGAAGGCGGAAAGACATTCATTTTTAACAAATCTAATTTATACAATATTAATGTTAGCATTTTTCGCTTTAGGAATATGTTTAGCAGTAGGAATTGGTGAATCTATATTTAGAGATGTAATCAAGTTTGCTAATAGAGTTGCAAATTGTGGCGCTTGGAACGGAGATGCAATTATCATGATAGGTTATTATATCTTAATGATAAGTATTCAATTAGTAGTCATGGGCTTAGGACTAGGAATAGCTGTAGGATGTATTAAGAAAATTTACAAGAGATTCTTTGTAAAAAAATATGTCCTAGTAAAGGGAAAGTAATATGAATATAATTAGTAAAATATTGTGCGCTGTCGGTTTATTAGGAGCCGTGGGCGGAGGAATAACATTAGGCGTTGGAGCTTGCCAAGGTGGAAACTTTAAAAGAGGTGTTATTGAAGATGAATCAAATTTAAACATTCATGCAGATTCATTTGATGTATCAGAGATGCCAAGTTCAATCAACATTGATATGTCAGTAGGCGATATAAGACTATACACTAGCACTAATGATCGTCTTACCATTACTCATAAAACTTATGAAAAGCAAAATACGATTAGTATTTCTGGAAGCACAGTTTATGTCAAAAGCAAAGGTGATAACCCGTTTAATTGGTCATTAACTAATATGTTCAGCAAGTATATGGGCGGATCAAATTCTTTAAGTATATTTGTCCCAGATTGGTATTCAAATAGAATAAATATCAATCTTGGAGCAGGAAAGATAAGATCTGAAGTATATTTTTTAACTCCTATCTTAGATTTTAAAAATAGTGCTGGATCAATTGAAATAGTTAATGCAATTCAAACAAATAAAATGAAGTTAGAAGCATCAGCTGGAGACATTGATATGAATTTAGAAGATCTAAGGGATATAACGGAAATTGATTATGTAACTTATGATTTAAAAGTAAGTGCAGGAAGTATAAATGTTAAGATGCCAGATAATGATTTAACTTATTATGTAGATGCTGATGTTAGCGTTGGAAATAGGGTAGTTGAAGGTGATGGTGTAAAAGAAGATAGCAAAATTAGAATTAACGCTGATGTTACTGCAGGAAATATAAAAATAACAAAATAATATATAAGGACCATTCAAGAAGAACGGTCCTTTTTGTTTGTGCGCCATCTCCCATAGTTCCTACTTGAGACTCGAAAATATGGGACAAGTAACTAATAGAAATAGCCTAACTTCGAGAGCCATGAATGGCTTGTCACCATGGAATGGA
>DNJQ01000034.1 GCA_003497225.1 Bacillota bacterium
TATCTAAATACTTTTCATTCAAAAGTTTCTCATATATTTTTTCTGCAATATTAAAAGAAACATCATATTTATTTTTGATAAATTTTAGAAATTCAAAGGAAGTCATTTATTTTTTCATGGATTCTAGCAGTAAATCCTTTTGATGTGCTGCTTGAAGTGCATCGAGGATTTCCTTTAGATCTCCCTCCATAACTCGATCTAATTTTTGAATAGTGTATCCAATTCTATGGTCAGTTACTCTATTTTGAGGATAATTATAAGTTCTTATCTTTTCACTTCTTTCACCAGTTCCAACTTTAAGTCTTCTTTCGGCACCAATCTTTTCATTTTCTTCTTCATCGTACTTGGCTTTTAATCTAGCACGCAAAAGTTCCATAGCAATTTCTTTGTTTTGAATTTGTGAACGTTCTACTTGGCAAGATACCACTATTCCTGAAGGCTTATGAGTTATACGGACTGCACTTTCAGTTTTATTAACGTTTTGTCCACCAGCGCCTTGGCTTCGATATGTATCTATTTCTAGATCACTTTCATTAATTACAATATCGTGTGATGCAATTTCTGGCATAACAAGAACTGTAGAAGTAGAAGTATGAATTCTACCATTTGTCTCGGTCTTAGGAACTCTTTGAACACGGTGCGAGCCGCTTTCAAATTTAAGTTGAGAATAAACGTTTTTACCCTTAATCTTTATAGATACTAAAGAATATCCTCCGAGGGGAGTTGGGGATTCATCAATAAGTTGAACTTTCCAGTTTTGGCTTTCCGCATATTTTAAATACATCCGGTAAAGATCACCTGCAAATATATTTGCTTCATCTCCACCAACTGCGCCGCGAATTTCCATAATGACATTCTTTTCATCGTTTTCATCTTTAGGAAGAAGCGATATTTGAATCTTGCTATAAAGTTCAGTCATTGCTTGGCTTTGCTTTTCACACTCGCTTGTAGCTAAAGAAGATATTTCAGGGTCACTATCACCTTTTAAAAGCAAAGCTTCGTCATAGTTATTTTTTGCTTTAACATATTCATTATATAGTTCTGCTGTTTCTCTAATCGAGTTTAATTCTTTATTTAAAGCGGTAACCTTTTTTTGATCTTTTAAAACTTCTTCATCTTGAAGCATTTCTTCAATTGAATCATGTTTTTCTTTAACAATCTTAGCCGTATCAAGAACATAATCTCTATCTTCCATATTTATCTCCTAAATTTTCTTTTCTTATTTTTTCTCATCTTGAGCCAAACATCTTTATCGTAAATGCTCTTTTTTAACGTATATTTTTTAAATAAACTCTTAGGTAAGGTGTTATCTAATAAGTGTTTGCCCATATAGAAATATATTACGGGAAGTGTAAGTACTAAACCGATAATAGCAAGTTTTCCACCGGTTTTTAATCCTTTCGGACAATATGTAAGTTCATAATCGACTGGTGTTTCGGAATTAATCGCTTCAAATCCTATAAGTCCACCTTGGGTCTTATATAATTTAACATCCTCAGTAACTTTTTTCGTTGTGCAATCTTTTTCATTTTCATCACTACAAACTTTCTTTTCATATTTTCTTTTTAGTGACCATCCATCATCGATTGGTTGATTGATGACGGTAAAATGAAGTTTATCATTTGGATCATTAAATGTAGTTTTAAAATAAATATCGTTCGCACTTTGTTTTACAAGTTCAATATTTTTTCCATTATCTTTTAATTTATCAATAGCGTTTTGATAATCAGAATTTTCAATATATAAAACGGAAGGAATATTGGATGATATTTCAAAATATCCGTCGTAATATTTATATAATCCACCTAACATTCCACCAACTGGAATATCTTCTTGAATAAAGCCGACAACTTTATGAACAGGCTGATCGGTATAAAATCCACGAGCATATTTCCAGTCATAATCTTTTGAATAACCATTCCAGTAGAAATCATCATAAGTTATCATTTCTCCATCTTTATTCAAAAGATAATATTTAACGTTGTAACCATATTTAGTGTTAACTGAAACAAAGCAACTCTTTGATGGATCACCTTTTACTGCATTAGGACAGATTGGAGTACTGGGCTCCATATATATTCTTGACCAATAAGGAATCTTTAGATAATTACCATTTTCATCCTTCATCGTAATATATTCTTTATAATCATATTCTTTATCAGTAGGTATTTCTCCATATTCTGAAACTCCTTCATCGGGCCAGCCATTAATATGACCATCTTTATTCCAATCGGGAATTCTAATTTTAAATGATTTTAAAGAGGGTTGTCTAATCTTACGTTCTTCATTAGCAATATAAGTTGAAGACAATCTTATACTCCCCTCTGTTTCTGGATCTAAGTCTTTTCCACCATTAAGTCTTTTATAAGTTTCTAAGTCATTTTCTTTTAATTCTTCTAATTCACTATTATCAACAATAGCATATTTTAAATACACCACTTCGTTTTCGTTTTCGTTTGAATAATAATAATTAGCCGGATGCATGTGATAAGAAGATACTACTTCATCATAAACGAAGAAATTGTGAATGTAATTCATATTTACATATAACTTATGACTTGTATAACTTTCTTTCATCTTCTTTTGAAGTTGCTCAAGTTTATTGGCTTTCATACCTAAACTTTCCGCTTCTTCAACCGTTAAATCTATAATGTTTTTATATCCATAAGGAATATTGATATCATCATTTTTTAAAACATAATATTTAACACCTAATAAGGCTTCTAAGTTGTTTCTTTTTTCATTAACACTCATCGACCAAGAGCTGTTGTAATTAATTTTTGACCATTCGATTAAATCGTTAGCTTGGAAAGCGTAAGTGGAATTAAATGTTGAAATTCCGTTATAACCTATCTGCATTTGGATGTTATTAGCTCCACGATCAGCCGTTGAAGTATAAACTCGATAGAAAGAATCATCAGCTTGCTTTAAAGCATTAGCAATTCCTCTTTCCTGTCTTAAATTTGTTAAGCCACCAGCCAAGTCTTGGAATTTTTGAACTCCTTGAATTTGAATAGTTACATTACCTTGCACTATTGCTTCTAAAGCAATCATCCAAGTTAATATTCCCGTTAATTTCTTTTTACGGAAATTGAGACGCATGATGAAATAACAAATTACTACATAAACCATTTGAAGCGGAATTAAAGTATTTCTTCCATCAGCCGGGGCGAAATCATTAGTATTTTCATTTTGAATGACATTAGCTAAGACACCACCAAGAATCATCATAGCTAAAGTAAATACTAAAGAGATATCCATATAATATTTCGGCATTTTTCCTCTTTGATCATAATGAATACAGAAGAATACCAACATCCAACAAACTGCCATTAATTCCCAACGTCCATAACTAATGGTGAAGGCGTGGAACAAATAATAGAAGAAAGGCGTAAATAACATAAACACTACACCGAAAAATCCGATGATGTGAGAAATCTTTTTTGTTCTAAATGAATTTATAACGGAAGGAACAAGCATCAAAATAAATGGTGTAAAGACAAATATTGAACTCATCGTATTGTTATAAGAATAATTTCTAAATAAATTTGTTGAAAAGCAAGTTATATTCATAAAGTAGAAAGAAGTTAATGGATAAATCGCTTCATAGGGTCTATTA
>DNJQ01000016.1 GCA_003497225.1 Bacillota bacterium
TAGTGATTATCAATCGACGGAACACATGCTATCGTCACAAGTAAGAAGTACCCTAACTTCGCAAGGTTATTTGACACTATCCCCATGGACAGATTCATCATTTATTTATTCTTTAGCACAAATAAATTTAGGAAACAACTTCATAGGAAAGTTAGAGATTGTTTCCGTGCTAAACTTGCTTAATTTAGGGACTTCTACGTTCCATTATCATGAACCATCAAGAACAAAACAATACAATCCGAAGGTGTATTTTAGTGCCGTCCAAAGCGTGTCAAAAGACTGGAATTTAGACTGGCAAAACACTGGAAAATGGACGCACGAAGGGTATGAAAAAAGTGGCAGTTATATTCTTTTTCTACCTGGAAGAGACATTAATAGTATTTTTGCCTCTTGCTCGGCTATCTTTAATTGTAACTCACTTCTTTCGGAACGAGCCTTGGCACTAGCTAATCTTTTCTTTGCGTTTTCAAGTAATTCACTAACCAACTGATAATTAATTTGATTCTTATAAAATAAAGCATCCGCGATGATTTTAGCTGTTTTTGTATTATTATCTATTTCTAAAATTCCAGAAGTCATTGCAACATCATATTGATGTAATTTACTTTTATAATGTATTGCAGCAGGGTAAAGAGTTGTTATCAAGCTTTCATGGTTTTCATAGATTGTAAGCCATCCTTTTTCACCTAGTACTTGTAACTCTTCAACATCTCTATTTATTATTTCACCTAGTGGGGTAACTGCAATTAATTTAAAAGACATATTATTCCCCTTTTAGTTTTTTAGCCTTAGCTATAGCATCTTCTATGGTACCAACATAAAGGAATGCTTGCTCAGGTAAATCATCGTATTTACCTTGTAATATCTCTTTAAAACTTCTTATCGTATCACTTAATGGTACAAATATACCTTTTGTATTATTAAATACTTCAGCAACGTGGAATGGTTGAGATAAGAAGTTTCTAATTCTTCTTGCCCGGGCAACGATTTGTTTATCTTCATCAGAAAGTTCATCCATACCTAAAATTGCGATGATATCTTGAAGTTCTTTAAACTTTTGTAATATTGTTTGAACTCCACGAGCAACAGCATAGTGTTCTTCACCAATAACATTAGCATCAAGAATAGTAGAAGAGGATTCCAAAGGATCAACAGCTGGATAAATTCCTAGTGCGGCTGTTTTACGGTCAAGAACTGTTTTAGCGTCAAGGTGCGAGAAGGTTGTCGCTGGGGCAGGGTCAGTTAAATCATCTGCTGGAACATAAATAGCTTGAACAGATGTAATAGAACCATCCTTTGTAGAAGTAATACGCTCTTGAAGTTGTCCCATTTCTGTTGCTAAAGTTGGTTGATAACCAACGGCGGAAGGCATTCTTCCTAAAAGGGCAGAAACTTCACTTCCAGCTTGAGTGAAACGGAAAATATTATCGATAAAAAGAAGAACATCTTTCTTTTCTTCATCGCGGAAATATTCAGCCATGGTTAAACCACTTAATGCAACTCTCATTCTTGCGCCCGGAGGTTCATTCATTTGGCCGAAAACCAAGGCGGTTTTATTTAAAACCTTAGAAACTTTCATTTCGTTATATAGGTCATTTCCTTCACGTGTTCTTTCACCAACTCCAGCAAAGACGGATATTCCGCCTTTTGCGGAAGATATATTATGAATTAATTCTTGAATAAGAACTGTTTTTCCAACACCGGCACCACCGAATAGACCAATCTTTCCTCCACGGACATAAGGGCAGAGAAGATCGATAACTTTAATACCTGTCTCAAGTATTTGTGAACTCGTCTCTTGATCGATAAAAGCTGGAGCAGAACGATGAATCGAAGCTCTTTTATCTGCTTCAAAAGGCATCTCATCGATCGGTTCACCTAGGACATTAAACATTCTTCCTAAAGTTTTTTCTCCAACTGGAACAGTGATTGGTGAACCAGTATCAGTGGCTTCCATTCCGCGCATTAATCCTTCTGTCGCGCCCATAGAGACTGTACGAGTTACATCATCACCGATATGTTGCATAACTTCGGTAGTTAAAATTGTTCCATCTTCGCGCTTAATGGTAATAGCATTTAAGAGGTTTGGAAGATGACCTTTTTTAAATCGTACATCGATGATAGGTCCTTGAATTTGAACGATTTGTCCAACATTATATTTAACTTCTTTTGTCTTCATATTTTCTCCTCTCATTTATTGTTATTCGCACCGGAAACTACTTCAGTTATTTCTTGTGTTATCGCGGCTTGTCGGTCTTTATTATATGTAAGTGTTAATTCATCGATAATGTTTTCTGCGTTATCAGATGCGTTTTCCATCGCGTTTCTTCTTGAGGCATATTCACAAACGATAGAATTTAACAAAGTATTATAAATTATTGAATTAACGTATTGCGGAAGTAGTGTTCGATAGACGCTATGAGCGTCAGGTTCTATAATTGTGCTCGTTAGAGTTTTTTCTTCTGTTTCTACTGGAAGAATATTTTTACACTCGGCTTTAAAACTTAATGAATTAATAAACTTTGTTCCGATTAATATTACTTTTTTATATTGTCTTTTTCTAAATTCTTTAATGATATACTTTCCTAAGCTTCGAGAAACGGAGTAATCGAAGGCTCTGAAACTATGAACGAAGCGTTCATTATAAGGTATCTTACGGTAGCGAAGATAACTTTCACTTTTTGTTCCAATAGCTATAACATCATCGCCACTTTTATAATTATCATGGAAAAGTTTAAAAACATTGCTGTTATATGCTCCACATAATCCTAAAGATGAACTAACTAGAATAATTAAATTCTTTTCACCAACTGAGCAAGAATTAATATTATCATCATCAAAGGTATCAAGATTAGCGATTATTTTAGCTAAGACACCATTTAAAGAATTTAGATAACTATCCCCTTGACCAAGTTTATCGCGGAAAGTCTTCAGTTTGGCAGTCGAAACAATCTTCATCGCTGAAGTTATTTTTAATGTTGCACGAACGGAATAGATTCTTCTTTTCGTTTGGGATAGAGAACTACTGGACATCTTTGGCCTTTTCTCCTATGAATCTATCGAGGAATAATCCTTGGAATTCAGTGATGGCTGACTTTAATTCTTCAATCAACTCTTCATCAAATTCCATCTTCTTAGTTAATTTATTGATAGTCTTTTTATTATGGGTATCTAAATATTGATGTAATTCATGTAAAAATGGTGAGACGTTAGCGACACTTAGTGGAGCTAGAAATCCATATTTAGCAGCAAAAAGTTCAACGATTTCATCAGTCATAGATAATGGTGAATATTGCTGTTGTTTTAATACTTCCATACATCTTTCACCGTGGGATAATACTTTTAAAGTTTCGGCATCAAGATCAGAACCGAACTGTGAGAAGGAAGCTAATTCATTATAGTTTGCTAAATCAATCTTTAAAGTTCCTGCAACTTGCTTCATCGCTTTCTTTTGAACTACTGAACCGACACGAGAAACAGAAAATCCTGAATCGATAGCTGGTCTTTGACCGCGGTTAAATAGTTCAGTTACTAAAAATATTTGTCCATCGGTAATAGAAATAATATTTGTTGGAATATAGGCTGAAATATCGCCGGATTGAGTTTCAACAATAGGAAGAGCAGTTATTGAACCACCACCATATTTTTTATCGAGGTGACACGCGCGTTCAAGAAGTCTTGAATGAAGATAAAATACATCTCCTGGATACGCCTCTCTTCCAGGTGAACGCTTAAGTAAAAGTGACATGGTACGATAACTTACCGCGTGTTTTGATAAATCATCATATACGATAAGAACATCTTTTCCTTGTTCCATGAAATATTCAGCCATGGCGCATCCGCTATATGGAGCAATATATAGCATTGGTGCTTGTTCGCTAGCGGAAGCAGAAACAACGATGGTATAATTCATAGCTCCGGTTGAGCGAAGTTTTTCAACAAGACGAGCAACGGTAGAATTTTTTTGACCAATAGCGACATAGATACAAATGACATCTTTTCCTTTTTGATTAATTATGGTATCGATGGCTAAAGCTGTTTTACCAGTTTGACGGTCTCCGATAATAAGTTCGCGCTGTCCGCGACCAATTGGTATCATAGCATCGATAGCTTTTATTCCTGTTTCTAAGGTTGTATCGACGCTTTTTCTTGTCATAACTCCAGGAGCGATTCTTTCAACGGGGTAATGTTCACTTGTTTTAATCGGACCTTTGCCGTCGATTGGACGGCCTAAGGCATCGACAACTCTTCCTAAAAGAGCATCGCCGACAGGAACTTCAAATACTTTTTTAGTTCTTTTAACTACATCGCCTTCTTTAATAAACTCCGAATTACCAAATAAAACAGCTCCGATAGAATCTTCATTGAGGTTCATCACTAAACCAAAAACATCGTGAGGGAAAACTAAAAGTTCGCCGTTCATCGCATTATTTAAACCGTAGATGATGGCGATACCGTCACCATAAGTGACGACTGTTCCAACATCGTTATCCTCAACTTTCTTTTCAAAATCTTTTATTTGAGCCTTTATTAAGGCACTGACTTCTGATGGTTTAATTTCCATATTAACCTCCTATTACTTGCTTTTTGAGCACTTTATTGCTCGTAAGAATACTGCCGTCGATCAAAGTATCGTCGACGAATATCTTTAATCCTCCGATCAAGGTAGGATCAATAATATACTTAATCTCTATTCGGCATTGATATTTTTTTTCTAAAGCGCTCTTTAAAGCATTTTTTTGTTTATCAGATATTTCCATCGCTAAATAACAACGGACCACTTTTACTTTTAAAAGAGTATTCGCTTTATCAAATGTTTCTTCTAATATAGGTAGAAGATAGAAACCCCGATGTGATTTTATAATTACTTTCAAAAAGTTTTTTAATTTTAAAGATAATAGTTTTTCTTCATAAAGATTATCGATTAATGAATATTTTTCATTTTTAGAAAAAGTTGGTGAAGCAAAAAAGCGCAAGGCATCATCATCGGATTTAATTAATTCGATAAACTTCAAAATGCCTTTTTGTTCTTTTTCTATGCATTTAAGATCTTCATTAAGGAAGAATGCTGTAGCATAGCGCTCCATTACCTTTTTATTTTCCACTATTTATCCTCTTCTTGTAATTTATTAATAAAATCATCAACTATTTTCTCATTGTCTTTTTTTGTTATCTCGCGCGATAATATTTTTTCACTGGCTAAGAAAGCAACATCAATTATTTCATTTTTAATCTCTGCTTGCGCCTTCCTCTTACTTTCTTCAATATCTTTTTCTGCGCGAATTTTCATCTCTTTTATTTCTTCTTCGGTCTTTTCCATCGCTGCTTCTTTAACGTGAACCGCATCTTTTTCTGCTTCGAGTAAAATCTTTTGAGCATTAATTTTTGCTACTTTAATTTCATCGTGAGCTTGAACGAGAAAAGCATCAGCGTTGTGATTTTTTTCTTCCGCTTGACGGATATTCTCTTCGATGTGATCTTGTCTCGCTTTTAAAATTTTTCTTACTGGTTTAAATAAGAAGAAAAAGAAGAGCAGTACTAAGACCAAAACAGCTAAAATTTGGACAACAAAAGGTTGCCATCCACTAGGGAAAAGCTTATCAATAATCTCTTGACTGTCCGGTAATAAATCAGCGAATATCATGCCATTATTCCGAAAACAATGAGAAGGATGGCGATGAGAAGACCATAAAGGGCTGATGTTTCAGTCATAGCACATCCGATGAGAAGAGTTGAACGGATCTTTTTAGTTGCTTCAGGATTTCTTGCAACACCACTAACAGCTGCCGCTGTAGCCATACCTTCGGAAATACCAGGACCAATACCGGCTAGAATTGCTAAGCCAGCACCGATGGCTGATAAGCCTTGTACTAAAGAATCTGGATTCATATGTTATACCTCCTTTGAAACCAAACTAACGCATCTTGGTCTTTTCCAAGACACCCATATCTTCTGGAGCTTCGTTTGCTGTTAGTAGCATCGTTAACAGCGTGAAAACGAGAGTTTGTATATAACCAGAGAAGATATCAAAATATAAATGTAAGAACGGAGTGATGAGCGGAGCGATGAAAAATGGCATTGTAAATAACATCGTGCTCAAAGACTCGAGTAAAGAATAAACTAAATACATAACTAACCAACCTGCGAGGCAGTTAGCAAATAAACGTAAGGAAAGTGATAAGATTGGTGAAATTAAAGAGATGACATTCATCGGTAAAAATATTGGAATTGGTTCGATGAATCTTTTTAAGTACCGCCACTTTGTAAAATATATCGCTGTACCATTTATTAAAAAGAAAGTAATAACAGCGAGAATAAATGGCGTCCAAAAGTATAAAGTGGGTGAAGGAAGTCCGATGATACCGATAGCGAAAGACCCACCGATAAAAGCGATAAGAAAACCGATATACGGTGCGAGCCAATGGAATTTTCTACCCATATTCTCTTCAACCAAACCATCGACTTTACTAACAAACATCTCAGCGAGAAGCATTATGCCTTTCGGCTTTTTTAATGGATCAGTAAAGTGAGATTTTATAAAGACAATAAAGCAAAATATAACCAATATTACAGCGAGGATTAAAAGAGAATATACTTCACCAGGAAGTCCAGGGGTAGGATTAACTCCTGCAAAGAGAAACTTAAGCATTAGCGTTCCTCCTATTAGACACAATTCCCGACATATGATAAGAATAGTGATAAACAATAAAAGATATTACTACTGGAATAGGATTAAATAAATTTGGAACAAAATAATAAAGGATGACGCTTAAAGCTAAAGGAATGATTATAACTAGATAACGCAAAAGATAAATCAACGTAAATTTATATCTTTTAACACTATTATTTAATGAATAATCAACTTGTTTTATAAATAGAAAGTGGTTCAAATTAACGAAGGGAAGTGAAAGAATGATTGATAGAGGAATATAACTACAATCAATAAAAAAACAAAATGAAGTTATAATGAAAGCTAAAATAATTAAAAGCGAACCAAAAACATAAACAAACTTGTTTTCATCAAGGCCAGTAAAAAATGACATTATCTTCTTCATTTTTTATCCCCTTTTTTCGTTTTTAGTGGCTTCACTTTGATTTCCGGATGTTCCTTTAAAGCCTTTGTGTTATCTTTTGTTGTATTATCTTTAATATTAATATCAAGCTGATCAAAGGGAATATCAATCCCAGCTTTTTTCAAAGCTTCAAATACCTTTTCATTTAAAGCGTAAATAACTGTCCAGTAATCTGCGTTATTCACATAGCATTTTAAAACAAGTCGTATTGAAGATGATTCAAAACTATTGATGTTTAAATTTGGCTCAGGATCTTTCAAGACTAATTCTTCGCTATTAACGGTATTAAGAATAATCTTGCGACATTTATTAATATCCGAATCATAGGATACATCAAAGTTTAACGAGATTCTTCTTGTTGGTTCGGATGAATAATTTGTTATGATACTTTTAGCAACGGTAGAATTGGGAATTATTATTCTTTTGTTATCAGGTGAAAGAAGAACGATGCTCATCATATTGAATTCCATTACTGTTCCTTCAACCCCATCAACGGAGATGTAATCACCGGTTACAAAATTGTGTGAAGAAAGCAAGAATACACCATTTGAAAAGTTAGCGATAGTATCTTGAAGAGCAAGACCGATTGCTAATACTGCCGCAGAAACCACCGAGGCCCAACTATTTAATGGGATATTTAGAACTGCAAAAACAATAAACACTAAGGCGACTGATAAAATAAATTTAAAAACGCTAGAAGAAAAAGTTATTATTCCTCGATCTAATTTTTTTCCATTTTTGCGTGGGTGTGAAAGACTTTTACGCAAAACAAAAGTGAGCAATTTAATTAAGTAGTGACCAATAATAATAATTAACAATGCGAGCAAGATGCGAAGCATCAAAGTCACGCCGTTTTCTTTAAAGTAATTTACTATCTTATCAAAAAAATCGCTAAAAAAATTCCCACTAGAGTTGCTTGTGCCTGTTGACGTAGGAGCGCTAGTTTGAGAATCAGTCAATAATAAAAAAATTGCTAAATTTGACATGCAATTATTATAAGTTATTTTATAGTATTTTAAAAGTAAAACTTAAATGAAATCAATGCATTTTACCCTTTATATACTCTGGAAGAAGCATGTAATGCCTTTCACAATATAGCCGAAGATTCTTCTTTATCAAAATAATGTTGGTATAAACATTCTTCGTGGGAATATTCAGCTTTTTCGCAACCTCCAAAGGGTTTAGGTCCTTTATGAAGATAAGATTGAATATTTCCTTCTTTAAAGGCGAATAAGTATTATCAACATACTTTTTAATTCTTTCGGCAACTTTCTCATAATCAAACCTTGACGTAATTTCATCAATAATTAAGGCGTCGGGATCAGCGATACAGTCGTGAAGCTTCAATTCAGCAGAGCAATCATCAATATTAAAAGTGTACCTTTTAGTGGTATTTTCAATGTTCTTCATCCTTTGAATAAGCCAGACTAAATTGTTTTTTGTCAAAGCGCGAAGGTAATTCATAAATCTTCCTTGCGATTTATCGTAGCATGATATTGCACGCTCAGTTGTTACATATATTTCGTGAAGAAAGTCTCCGATTTCAACTTTTTTCTTACTTTTATAGTGATAAACACTTGCTACTTTTTGAAAGACAGGTTGAAGGCGAAGATATATTTCTTCTCGCGCTTCCTTGCTTCCTTGTTTGGCCTTAAAGACCAAAGATTCAATTAAATCATCATCAACTTTTTCAGTGCACGCCAAAGAATCCTGTTCTTGTGAACTCGTCATTTTTTATTCTCCTTTTCAATTAAATTTACAAAAACTACTTTTTCTTACTTCTATAACTTATTGCTTGAGCGAGAAATATTGCTCCAGCAACAGCGGCGTTAAGTGATGTTATTCTTCCTTCCATTGGAATTTTAGCAATAAAGTCACTGTTTTTTAAAACTAAGGAAGATATTCCTTTTCCTTCGCTTCCGATGATGATGGCCGTTTTCCCACTATAATCAATTTCATCATAGAATGATTCGCCATGACCATCGCTAGCTACTATCCAAAAACCATGTTTTTTAAGTTCGTTTATTGCTTGAGTTATATTACTAACTCTCGCAATGCTAATATGTTCTTCACCTCCCGTAGAGACTTTAGTTACAGTTGGTGTTACTTGAACCTGATGAGACTTAGATATAATTATTCCATCAATACCTAAGCAAGAAGATGTACGAATTAAAGAACCAAAATTGTTAGGATCTTCTATTCCATCTAGGATAAGAAGAAGTGCGCTATTTTTTTCATTAATCTTTTTTAAAAGAGAAGTCAATGTGTCATATCTAAAAGACGGTATAAGAGCAACGCAACCCTGGTGATTTTTTCCACGAGCCATCTGCTCAATTTTTCTTTTATCAACGACTTGATAAGCGACATTATATTTTTTACAAGCTTCAATAACTTTGTTGCTACTATGATTATCAGAAATAAAAACCTTAGTTGGTTTTCGCTTTCCTTCAATAGCATTCATTATTGAATTAAAGCCATAAATCAATTCTTCTTCTTTTGATTCCATGCCTTTCACCTCAACGCTAATTTAACACAATGGATAGTTATTGACAACTAAAAAAAGACAATATTTTTGCTTATGAAAAAACTTGAGATTTATTTGGGATAAAATAGGGAAAATCAAATCAGTGTTATAAAGTCTGCCCTTTATTAAAAAGACCTACAGTAAATGACAAAATTTGTCAGTGTTTGACAAAAGTCCCTTGAAAAAGTTTGTAAATTATATAAAAAGTCCCTTGAAAAAGTTTTTAGTTAATATAAAAAGTCCCTTGAAA
>DNJQ01000110.1:0-718 GCA_003497225.1 Bacillota bacterium
GAATCTACTACAGTTTCAAATAAAGTATTAAAAAACGACATTAAAGAAATCGATAATGAAGATGTAAATATTGATTCAATAAGTGAATATCTTCAAGTAATGGAAAGGCTATTCTTATTAGAAAATACAAAGCCTTATTCACCTAATATCCGTTCTTCACTAAGAGTTAAACAATCCGAAAAAAGACATTTTGTCGACCCTTCACTAGCAGTTGCAATTTTGAAATTAAATAAAGAAAAACTACTAGGCAATTTAGACTATTTAGGGTTACTGTTTGAGGCGCTAGTAGAAAGAGATTTATTAATTTATTTAGAAGCAAATGATTTAAACATGTATCATTACCAAGATTATAATAATGATGAAATAGATGCTATCATAGAAAATGAAGATGGTTCATGGTGTGGTATAGAAATTAAATTAGGTGCACATCAAATAGAACAAGCAGCACAAAATCTACTTAAAATTAATAATAAAATCAAAGAAAAAAATGGAAAGCCAGCAAAATCATTATGTGTAATTTGTGGTTTAACTAATGCTGCATACCGTAGAAAAGATGGCGTGATGGTTGTACCACTGACATCATTAAAAGATTAATATCATATGTTTTACATAAATCTACATATAAAAGATAGTGTGATATAATATTTTACATGTCGGAAGTTCAAGATAAAAAAGACAAAAAAGATATAATTCATTTTGTTGTAACAATCATAATAGG
>DNJQ01000110.1:993-1381 GCA_003497225.1 Bacillota bacterium
CAATCATAATAGGTCTTATTATTAGTGTCACATCTTTTGTTTACTATTATGCATTTCATAATCCAAACAGGATTATATTTGGTGTAATATTTGTAGTTGATATAATTATGTGTTTTATAAGTAGTTATAAACTCGCCTCTTTTTCAGATGGAAAAAGAGAAAAGAAAAAAGCAATAATTTATGCTTTAATTGCTTTTATAATAATTGTTCTTTATTTTGGAGGCTGTCAACTAATTGTTTTCTTATTTGTACTTAAATCCTACACACTTTCGTTCGCCAAGCAAGTATTTCTAGTTACTTTATTTGCTTCACCATCAATTATTATTGTGTTACCTTTAATTGCTTTAATATTAAGTGGCTGTTAATCTCCCGTACTAACCATTCTGCT
>DNJQ01000110.1:1653-15168 GCA_003497225.1 Bacillota bacterium
ATCTCCCGTACTAACCATTCTGCTGACAATATGGGAAAAGTAACTACTAGAACTACCGAACCTCCCATAATAGCACTCACCAAATGGAAAATATGCGAGAGGTAAAGGTACGAAGTAGCTTTACCTCGAGGGGTTACATGTCATTCGGACCATGGAATTATGAGTCACAAAATTATGCTCTTGGTCAAATTAATTTAGGAAGCAACCCATTAAGTAAAGTAGAGATTGTTTCTGTGTTAAATTCCTTTAATTACGCTACATTTTCATGGTGGTATGATGCACCATATGCAACTCCAAAATACAATCCAAAAGTGTATATGAGTACCGTCCAAAGTGTATCAAAATCGTGGCTTTACGACTATCAAACCGGCCAAACAAATGGACTCGGAAGGCTGCCCGAAGGAGGTGAAAAAAGTGGCAGTTATATCGTTAATGGCTGATAGAAATTATATATTAATACGCCTAGTCCACCTGCAATTAATATTAAGAATATTGGATGTAATTTGCTCTTAGTTAATTTATTAATTGTATATAAACCAACAAATAATATAATTTGCACCCAATCAAATGTTGCAAATTTCATTGTTTCAGGTTCATATGTGAATATATTCGTAAATAAGAACCAAATACCTGTAGAAAGAATTAAACCTATTATAACAGGGTTAACATATTTAATAATTCTTCTAACATATTTATTTGAAGCAAATGTTTGGAATATAGAAGCTATTATCAATATGATAATTAATGATGGAGTGATAACGCCTAAAGTAGCGCATAAAGAACAAAGTAGTTGCGTACCAAAGTTAGCTCCGCCCTGTGTAGATCCAATAAATGTGGCAATATTTATTGCAAATGGTCCTGGTGTTGATTCACTTATTGCTATAAGTTGACTTAATTCATCTTCTGCTAACCAACCTAATTCTGTCATTTCTTCCGAAATAAGTGGAATCATGGCGTGTCCACCACCAAAGGTAAAGATACCGATTTTAAAGAAGATTAAAAACAATTGGAAGTAAATCATTTCTCTACCTCCTTTAAGCTCAGCGGGATTGCGCCATCTTTTCCCTCTTCTACGCCGTTAAGCATACTCATAGCACAAAGGCTAATAGAAAGTCCAAAGGCTATCAAGATAAAATTGATTGTTGAAAAATCAATATTAAAGAATTTAAACACTATAGCTGCTAAAGTTGTTACAACAGTTAATATACAAAAATATGCTGTCTTCTTCATTTTCTTAAAGAGTTTTTCGGCAGCAGAAATAATTAAAACTGCTACCGCAGCTTGAATGCCTATAAAGGCGTTCTTAACCCATTTAATTTTAATAAATTCATCAAAGAACAAAGATATAACGAAAATAATTATAAATGAAGGAAGAACTAAAGATAATGTAGCAATTAATGATCCAAAAAATCCCCCAACTCTATATCCTACATATGTTGCAGTATTAACAGATACTGGACCTGGCGTAGATTCAGATATTATTAAAACATCCATTATTTCTATATCTGTCATCCATTTTTTCTTTTCTACTATTTCTCTTTGAATTAAAGGTAGCATGGCATACCCACCACCAAAAGTAAAAAGTCCGATACGGAAAAAGACGAAAAAAAGACTCCAACACTTTTTTAGAGTTAGTTTTCCGTGAGAATTTTTCAGTTTGTGATAAAAATCCTTAACCTTATTTTTCTTCATCTTTCTTTTTCTTTCTAAAAAATCTATTCGATAAATAGGTGTGAATTATACTCTTCACTAAACCTTTTATCTCCTTTTGTACGCTTTCATCTTCCTTTTTGAAAAGCCTTTTGAAAGTTTTAAATAGCCGCAACCGATGTTTTCGTAGCTCTATTACGGTATTTATTTTAGCAGTATCAAAGAGCAAAAACACTCTATTAATATAAAATTCTAGTTTTTCATCAGTTAAAGAATTATAAAAATTATCTAAAGATATCTTTATTGCCTTGGAACTTTTATGGTTATGAGAAAGTTGAATAAAATTTCCATCTTTAGTAATATCCCATTTAAAGGGATTATGTTGATTTATTCCGGAATGGGCGGAACATTTTACTATCTTCGCTTTAGGAATACAGTTTAGTAAAACTCCGATAATTGAGTTAGCTGGAATAAATCTTTCTATTTTGTCTTCTATTCTTTGATAGCCTTCTAATGAAGTAATATCTTTTTTAAATCCCGGACCATCGTGATCAAAAATTTTCGTTATTCTTTTTTGAAGTTTCTTTTCTACACTAAATGAAGAATAAATAGCTACATTACCACCTTTACTGTGACCACCGATATAGATAGGTAAAGAACTATCTTCATATTTTTTTATTACTTTCTCGATATACTTTTTTCCATAGGTGTGGGAAGGAATAACTTCGTGCAAAGCTAAATATAAATCTTCTTTCCATCCAGTTATCGTTATATCTGTTCCACGAAATCCAATATAAATAAAATCATCACACCTAAAAGTCATCGAAGCATATTGGATGATATTTGAATCAGAATTATCGATATGAAAATCTTCAATGATTATTTCTTTATATCTTTTAGCTGAACTAACAGCCTTAATAAATTTACGATAAGTTCCTGGATAAAGAGTTTTATCAGTTAATTTATTAATGCGGGAAGGGACAAACAAATTGCATACAGCTACTTTTTGATTAGAAGAAGATATGATATTTTCAAATAGCAAATATGTTAAGTTTGTTAGTATCAAACTATCTGCTGGTGAAAAAGGTAATTCAGAAAATGTCCTCTCACCATGCCTTTTTATGTATGTAGTTATATTCACATATATATTCTATAGAATAATCATAATTAATTCCACAAGCAAAAGTTACAACTTTTTACAAAATTTTCAATTTATCTAATGTATTTTGCCTTTAAAACAAGTAAGATATTTATTAAAGAGGTGAAAGAATGAACCTATCAGAAATATTGCACAATATCATCTTAGACTTTGAATCGCTGAAAGAAGATGGGGATACATTAGGCTTTGTTAATGAAAAACAAAAAGTTTTTATATCTAGCGACGACTCAATTAAAAACAAAAGCTATAATGAAGCGCGACTTATTAGAAAGAAGGTGCGACAAAGGATAGTAATGGGAAGCTCGATGGGAAGAGTTGTTGAATTAAGGCCAGTCACATATTTAAACGAGATTATTACCGTTTCGGCAATCTTAACAAAACCAGATCGAATTGAGGAAAAAGAAAAACTCGTAGATGAATTACTTCACAAATGGTTTTCTTTAGCGCAGAAAGAAAGAGTTGAAGAAAGTAAAAACAATGAAGAAAAATTATTAAATGGACAAATTATTAATAATAAGTCTACTGAAAAAAAGATAAAGAAGAAAAAAACTCTCGATAAAAAACAAGTTGAAAAACTTTTGCTCGATAAAGATTTTGCGTTTATTAAAGCGTGGCTAATCATTTCACCTTGCGCTAAAGAAGTTTCTTTTATGGAAGATTTAAAGAAACTATTTCCGAAAGGTAATATTGAAACTACCGATATCGGTATCATTGTTATTAGTAATGAAGAACCAAACGAAATATTATCGAATCTTGCTAATAAATATAATTGTTCAATCTATTCTTCATTTAAGTTTGATGAAAAGTTCAAAGATCAAATTAACAATGCTCTTTTATCATTAACCTATGTCCCTGATCCAATCAAAAAGAATGGAGTTATTGCTTATGAAGACAACAAAGATCGTTCAAGCGTTATATTATCTTATCTAAATACACCATATCTATATTATAACGATATAAAATCTTTGCATCTTTTAAAAAGGAATGTTGGTCTTTATAACACATTCATGGCTTTTGTTAAAACACATTTTAATTTCAATAAAACGTGTGAAATATTAAAGGTTCACCGCAACACGGCATACAATAGATTAAAAATCATCGCTGATAAATTTCATAATAAATCCAATGATGAAGCATTTTTCTATCACCTTTATTCAATCTATATCTTATCTTTAGCCATGGAAAAAAACTTTTTACCTGATATAACTTTTAAAGACGCTCATTTATGATACGTTTGATTAGCTATTATTTTATTAGCACGATATATTTGTTCCATGATGATGACTAAAGTCATGGGATGAAGGAAAGTCATTTCCGATAATTTTAAAAGTAAATCAGCACGAGTTCGGAGCTTATCGCTCAGCCCATAGGATGAACCAATGACTATTTTGATGTTGCTTTTAATACTTTTATTTTCTTCAATATATTTAGCTAAACTAACTGAATCCATCATTTTTCCGTGTAAATCACAAAGGATTACTAAATCTTTAGAATTTATTCTCGCTAATACTTTCTCCGCCTCTTCATCTAATGATCTTTTAATTTGACTTTCGTTCGGCTCTTTTTTAAAAGAAGTTTCTTCAACAAAAACAACCTCTGTTTCACCAAATGCTTGAAGCATCTTCTTATAATTTGCTACAGCTTCAACAAAGTAGTTTTCCTTAAGCTTACCAACAAGGATAAAAGTAAACTTCACTTCACTAACTCCCTAATATATGTCGGTTCATCTTGTTTAAGATAATATACTTCAATGTTTTCCATTACTTTTCCTCTTTGAGCGATAAAGACTTCCTCATAGGCGCTTTTTATATGTTCAACCGTGTTACAATCGCGCGATATATGAGCAAACATTATAGCCTTTGTTTTTTCACCTACTAGGCAAGAAAGATAATAAGAAGAATCATAGTTATTAAGATGTCCCGTAGAAGAAATGTTGCGCTTAATTAAATAGATTGGGCGATTTGACTTCATTTCCATCGTTGTATCATGATTAGATTCAAATATATAATAATCAGCATCATTAGATAGTTCTAAAGTTTTTTCCGGAATAAAACCAGTATCAGTTATATATACTACTTTTTCTTTTGTATAATTAGAAAACAAAATATATCCAAAACACGTAACATCGTGACTGAGTTTAACTGGAGTTACTTCAAATGTCCCAAAGCGATAAATCACATATGGTTTTAAAGCGTTTTGTTTATTTGAAACAATATCCTCTGGTCCAAATCTAATTTCATCTTTAAATTTATCTTGATGTTTGACGTGGTCTATGTGTCCATGAGTTAATAGTAACGCCAAAATATCGCTTGGGCCTTTACCAAGCGTTTCAAGACAATTTTTAACTCGAGTCAAAGCTAATCCGGCATCGATCATTAATAATGTCTTACCATCATAAATTAAAGTCGAATTACCCGAACTTCCTGAACCTACATTAATTATTTTCATTTTTCAAAGACTCTAAAAAATAATCTGGGATTTCAAAGCGACAATGAGGTTTATCAAATTGGAAAATAACTGTTCCTGTTCTTCCGTTACGGTTTTTAGCTACATCAAGTTCAACTTGTGATATACCACTGTCTTCCACATCTGAATCTCCTGGTGTTGGAACTTCAGTTGCTTCTTGTGCACCATCTTTTTTATCAGTTCCCTTATCTTGATCTTTATTGCGATAATAATCTGGACGATATAAAAGGTAGACCTGATCAGCATCTTGCTCAATAGCACCTGATTCACGAAGGTCTGATAACTCCGGATTATGGGTCTTTCTTTGATCAACACCACGGGAAAGCTGACTTAAAGCGAGAACTGGAATCTGTAAATCTTTCGCCAAGTTTTTTAAACTTTGGGAAATTAATGCCACTTCCTGCTGTCTATTTCCATCTTTTCTTTGAACATCAGGGACGATTAAACCGATATAATCAATAACTATAAGTCCTAAATCTGGGCGCGCTGCTTTAAGTTTTCTAGTTTTAGCTAAGATATCTCCAAGTTTTTGACCAGCAGTATCATCGATAAATATAGGTAACTTTTTAAGTTGCTCAATACCTGAGCTAATTAGTTTACGATTATCGATAATATCTTTCTCGTTGCTATCTTTATTTTCTAGAGCATAATGAATAGCACTTCCATCAAGACTTGTTTGATTTTGTAATAAACGCATGGCGATAAGCTTGCTATCCATTTCTAAGGAAAATATTCCAACAGTTCTTCCTTTCATAGCAACATTAAGGGCAAAGTTAAGTGCTAAAGCAGTTTTTCCTACCGAAGGTCTAGCGGCTAATATACATAAATATCCCGGTTGTAAGCCACCACTTAAACGATCTAGTTCATTATAACCTAAATTAATAACTTGATTAGGTTTACTAAATTCGATGACCATTTGCTCTAAAGCGTCATCGATTTTATAAAAGTCGGTAACTTCTCTTTGTTTAGTTATCGAGATAATTTTCGATTCAATTTGACTTAAGAACGAAGAATTATCAATGGCTTTTTCTTCATACATCTTTTGAAGTTCTTCAAAGGAAAGAAAACATTTACGAACCAAAGAACTATTCTTTTGTTTTCTGATATAAGTTTCTAAACTGCTATTACCGATAGCCGCAGCTTCAAGAAGATCTAAGTAACCTTCTCCACCAGCAGCTTTTTTTAGTTTATTCGCTTCTAAAAAATCGAGGATTGTCGCATGATCAATAGTAAACTTTTTATCGGTAGAGTTTTTTAAAAAATCTGCGTATATCTCTTTTAAAGCATGAAAAACAATCTGGTTTTTCTTATCCGCTATATCATCCTCTTGAAGAGTTTCAAGAGCGACACGCGATTGTTCAGGATAAACTAAAATGTTACCAATAATAGCATTTTCAATTGATAGATTGTCCTGATTCATTAACGAGTCTTCTCCTTTACATGAATATGAATAGTTGATACTACACCTTTATAAAGTTCAATTTTCATTTCACCTGTTCCAAAATAAGTGACTGGTTCAGCTTTAACAAACTTCTTTTTATCAACATTATAACCTAATTTATTCAATTCATTTTCGATCTGTTTTAAAGATATTTGACCAATCATATAGCCGTTTCGACCACAAGAAGCCTCAAATTCCAATGTTACTTTATCAAGCTTTTCTTTAATAACTAGAGCTTCTTGCTTTAACTTTTCTTGGCGATCAGCTTCATCTTGTTGTTCTTTTTTATAATTGCGTAGGGCTTCTTCATTAAAAAGTTTTCCATATCCTTGTGGGATGATGTAATTAGCACCATATCCATCAGATACATTTACTACTTCGCCCTTTTTTCCAACTTTTTTTAAATCTTTAATCATCAATATTTTCATGTCAAAGCCCTCCAATATTTAAGTTATATATATAAATAGTATAACGGAAAACATAATAATGTCTAGTACAAAAGGTGTTGATTAGAAACAACTTCTAATTCTATTAATAAATTGTTTCTTCAACAAAAATCAATTAAATAATACTATAATTTGCTCTTTATACAAAGTTTATAAACGTAGTTGCGAGGAAGATCATATTCATTAGCTATGTCGCGGCAAGCTTGAGAAAGTGATTCACCAAATTCTAGTTTCTCTTTAACCAAACGAAGTATTTCTTCATCGTCAAGCAGTGTTTTTTCTTGACACTTATCGATTATTATTACAAATTCACCTTGCTCAACAAAATCTTCCATTGCACATATTTCATTTAAAGTACCATAGATATGATTTTCATATCTTTTAGATATTTCACGCGATATAGCAATCTTTCTTTCCCCACCAAATACTTTCTTTAAAGTCTCTAAAGTTTTTTTAATACGGTGCGGAGCTTCATAAACAATAAGCAGTTCATCTTTTGAAGAATACTCTTTTAACATCTTTTCTTTAGCACTATCTTTAATTGGTAAAAATCCAATAAAAGTAAATTTTGAAGTATCAAAACCTGAAACAGTTAAAGCTGGAACAAAGGCCGTTGGTCCCGGTAAAGCTATTACAGCAATGTCTTTTTCTAAAGCTAATGAACATAAAATTCCACCGGGATCAGAAATACCAGGGCTACCAGCATCGGAACAATAAGCTAAAATCAAGTTTTCCTTTTGAATCTTTTCAATTATAGCTTTTCCCTTTTCTTTCTCGTTTTGACTGTAACAAGAAATAAGGGTTTTATTTTTTATCCCTAATTTATTTAGTAAATCACTAGTTACTCTTGTATCTTCCGAAGCTATTATATCCGCCTCCGTTAAAACTTCAATTGCTCTTGAAGAAATATCTTTAATATTTCCAATCGGAGTTGGAACTAAATATAATGCAGGCTTTATAGAGTTAGTAAAAATATTTTTAACGCTCATGTTTAACTTGATACTTTCTTAGTTCTTTTTTATCCAAATTTATATATTCTTCCCCGTCAAACAAAGTAACAACGTCAGTAAGAAGATTTAAACCTGTGATGCGGTATTCCTTTTTATCGATGATGTATTTTTCTCCAATCTTTGGAGCTTTCTTTCTTAACTCAGCGTAATTATCATCCTCATATTTTAAACAGCAGATGAGTTTTCCGCACTGTCCAGATAATTTAGGAATATTTAATGAAAGAAGTTGGTTTTTCGCCATATTGATCGATATTACATCAAAGTTTTTGATAAATGTTGAGCAGCAAAGTTTCAACCCACAAACACCGATTCCGCCGATAATTTGCGCTCTATCGCGCGACCCGATTTGACGCATTTCTATATGGGTATGGAAGGCTTTGGCGAATTCTTTAACTATCTCACGGAAATCAACTCTCTCTTCCGCGCTATAGATGATTAAAAGTTTTGAAGTATCTAACGATAGAATTGTCTTTAAAACTTTCATCTCTAAGTTCCGACGATTAACAGTTTCAATAACATATTTTGCTATGTCCGCTTCTTGCTTTTTTACAATATTCGCTAGTTTTTCATCTTCTTTAGTAGCGACACGCAAAATTTTTGGAAACGATTCAGTCTTACTAGTATCAATACTAGCGCACGATTCAACATTTCCTAAAGATAAACCAACTGAGGGATCTTCAACGATGACCTTAGTATTAGGCACTAAACTTTCACTACTCACATAGTATAAAAGAGTTGTTTGATGAAGCCTTACTCCTAATAAATATTCACTCATGATTACCCTCCAATATCCAAACTAACCTTCCTACTACCATGGTGGGTGAAAAATTAAGCTTAATATTGCTTATAACTTCCTCCAAAAAAGTAGTAGCGTTAAATATCACTTCACGGTGATTTTTTAAACCTATAACAGAATCCTTAAATGGTGATTCTAAATTGTTTTCTAGCACGTCCATAAACACTTGATATATGATGCTATAGAAGTAATTATAGCATAAATTACCTTTCAATGATTGAAGCATTTTAAATAACTCATTAAAAGCTTTCTTTTCATTATATACATAATCAGTTAAAAACTTATTTGCCGCTTCATAAGCGCTAGAAAATGCTTCTTCACTATCTTCTTCACCATATAAAGACAAATGAAGTTTAAAACGTAAATAAGTGCTTTTACTATTTATAATTTCATCATCCGTAAAATTATGAGGTAATACTCTTAGAGAAATAACTCGCGAAAGAATCGTGGGAAGAATCTTTTCTTTTCTAGTTGTCGTAAGTATGGCATAAACATCTTTTGGCGGTTCTTCTAAAAACTTTAATAAGGCATTAGCCGCTTCATTTCTCATATTGGAAACTTCATAGATTGAATATATAGCTATAGGGTTTTCTTCACCCCGAGTTAAAACGAATTGCTCTAAAAGACTATTTATTTGTTCTTTTTTTATGAAATCTTGTCTTCCATCAAGGAGAACATAATTATCTAATTGGCCTTCATCAAACTTTTTGCAGTTTTTACACTCGTTACAAGCAAAATCTTTTTCACACAAAAGTGATTTAGCTAAAAATCTTGCTGTTTCTTCAATCGGTGATCCGCTTTCGCCATAAAGAAGAATGGCGTGAGGCAAATGCTTATTCTTCAAAGAATTAGTGAAAAAACTATAGATGATTTTTTGTTCTTTAAAGAATTCATCTCTATTCATAATGCTCTTTTAGTTTCTCCAGCATCTTTTTTTGAACTTGCTCATAAACTTCTTCAAATGGTTTTTCAGCATCGACTTTATAGATTCGATCACTAAATCTCTCCGCTAATTCCATATAACCATCGTGAACTTTTTTATGGAAATCTAATTTCTCTAAATCTAATCTATTTACTTCGCGGCTTGAAGAAGCGATTCTATTTAATCCTACTTCTGGCTTAATGCAGAAAAGGAATGTTATATCAGGAATACAGTTTTCAATTGCGAACATGTTGATCGATAAAACATCATCAATTCCTATGCCACGCGCATAACCTTGATAAACGAGCGAAGAATCTAAATATCTATCCGAGATTACTGAGATATTTTTTTCTAACGCCGGAATTACTTTTTCTACAAGGTGCTGACGACGAGATGCACAGTAAAGTAGCGCCTCGGTTTTATAATCCATATCAGTGTTCTCTTTATCTAAAATGATATTTCTTATCTCTTCACTGATTTTTGTTCCACCTGGCTCTCTTGTTAAAAGTAACGGGAATTTTCCTTCTAGTTCAGCGATTAATTTTTTAATAACTGAACTTTTTCCTGATCCTTCTCCGCCTTCAAAAGTTATAAATAATCCTCTATTCATTTTTCTTGTACTCCGATAAAACTACACGTCCATTTAATGACCTAGTGATAGTCATGTCATCAACGTATTCTAAATCCGCGCCTAAAGGTAATCCATAAGCTAAACGCGAAACTTTAACTTGTTTATTTTCTAATAATTTAGCGATATATAAAGCAGTAGTTTCTCCGTCAACAGTTGAATTTAAAGCTAAAATAACTTCTTTAACATTATTTTTATCAATAACTGATAATAATTCAGGAATATGAACATCATCAGGGGAAACATTTTTTAAAGGCGATATAGTTCCACCCAAAACAAAATATTGTCCGTGATAAATATTGTTTTTCTCAAAAGATATGACATTTCTTGTTTCATTAACTACCAAAAGCGTATCTTGGTCGCGAGAAATATCGCTGCAGATTGGGCATTCATCAGAATCGATAAAAACGCCACAATTGGGACAGCGGTGAACCTTATCTTTAACCGCCATTATAGCCTCAGAGAAATTTTTTAAATCATCGGGGGAAAGTTTTAAAGTCGCGTAAGCTAATCTCTCTGCTGTTTTTTCTCCAATACCAGGAAGCTTTTGAAAATATCTTTTGATATCAACTATTGACTTAATTGGATCCATAATTACATTCCAGGAAATTTCATTCCACTCGTCATAGATGAAGATATCTCATCTAATTCGTCTTGAATTTGTTTAACCGCTGCATTGATGGCGGAAAGAATTGCATCGGAAAGAATATCTTCATAATCCTCGCTTAACATTTCTTTTGAAACTTTTACATCGACGCATTCGTAATTTCCCTTTAAAGTGATAGACACTGCATTACCCGCTGAAGTTCCAACAAATTCTTTTTCTTCAAGTTCAGCCTGTTTTTGCTGTGCATCTTTTTGTAAAGAAGAAATCTCTTTAAATAGTTTGTTTATATCCATATAACCACCTCTTAAATCTTTTCTATTTTTTGCGGCTTAGGCAACTTTTGAATTTGGTTTAATTGCCTAAACATTGTAATCGCATTTTTATATTCCTCACCAGTCATAGCGTAAACTACTGGTGAAAACCCGAACGCCTTTGACATTAATTCTTGATAAATCTTTCTTGTTCCGTTGTTATTTATGCGGCTTACTTGAGCGATGAGCGGAGTTTCTACCACAATGATATTTTCATTAACAATTCTAAGAATTGTGCAAGAAAGATAATTCGCTGCTAATCCATATTTTTTATCACTTCGATATTCTTTTAGGACATTCCACTTAGCCATTAACTGCTCTTTAAATTCCTTATCACCTTGAAGCATGATGTTAATTACTTCGTTTTCATCAAAGTGAAGTAAGTCATCAGGATTAACCTGCGGAGCGACATCAACTATAGGTTTTTCTTCTTCTAGTTCAATCTTGTTTTCAACTGGTGAAACAACTGGCTGAACTTTTTCTTTAACTTCTTCATCTTTCTTTTCAACTTCTTTTATCGTTGGAATTTCAATTTTAACTTTAGAAATTGAAAGAAGTTGAATAATTGATAACTCAAAGTGATCAAATGAATTATTAACCAGTTTATATTGCCGACGAGCTTCAGTTAAAATATTTAAATTATTAATTAATTCTTGTGGCCCTATAGCTAAAGGTAAAGCCTCTTCCGGAGTTAAAACTGTTAATAAGGATTTGTCTTTAGTAGAACCATAGATAAGTAAATCTTTATAAATATTAACTAAATCATCGTGAAGTCTAACGATATCTGCTCCGTGAAGATACTTTTCTTTTATCATAGACAAAGTTTCTTTAACTTTATTTTCATGAATATTCTTTACTATCTCTATTTTTTCTTCAATAGATAATAATCCGAATAAAGTTTCTACATCGCTAGATTCAACTTTGTTTCCACTATAAGAAACTACTTGTTCCAAAATAGATAGAGAGTCTCTTGCTCCGCCTTCAGCAAGGCGCGCAATCATTCTTAAAGCTTCACCAGTATATTCAATATTCTCTTTTTCCAAAACTTTCTCCATATTAGAAACAAGATCTTCATCACTTATTTTAGAAAAATCATATCTTTGAACTCTACTCAATATGGTAGGTAAAACCTTTTGCGGTTCAGTAGTAGCTAAAATAAATATTACATGCTCCGGTGGTTCTTCTAATGTTTTAAGTAAAGCATTAAAAGCTGAGTTTGTCATTGAGTGTACTTCATCAATGATGTAGACCTTATATCTACCAAGAATAGGTTCATAACGAACTTGCTCAATAAGTTCACGAATGTTATCAACACCAGAATTACTAGCTGCATCTAATTCATAAACATCAGGATGGGTTCCACTAATTATAGCTTTACAGTTTTCACACTCTCCACATTCATGTCCCACACCTTCTTCACAGTTTAAGGCTTTAGCAAATAATCTCGCCAAAGTTGTTTTTCCTGTACCGTGTGGGCCACAAAAAAGATAAGCATGTCCTATTTTATTATTGAGCAATGCATTCTTTAATGTTCGGATAATAGGCTTTTGTCCTACAACCTCGTCGAAACTTTGAGGTCTATATGTGCGATAAAATGATTGATATTTCATGCCAATATTATAAACCAAAGAACCTATCCAAAGCCACAATAAAATATAATATATATAATATAATTACAAAATGGATTGTTATTATATCAATTATGTCTTGTAACAACTGCCACTTTTTTGAGGGCTTCCGTCCTGGTTTGCGAGGCCATTTGTTTGACCGGTTTGATTGTCGTAAAGCCACCAAAATGATACACTTTGGATGGTACCAAAATATACTTTCGGATTGTATTTTTCAGGGCAGTTTATATAATTAAAATGGTACAAATGATGGCTTATATTAAAGGAGTTCAGCGAAGAAACAATCTCTAACTTCGCAATGAAGTTGTTTCCTAAATTTATGGCTGAATAATCATAAGGACCATAATCTCCTCCCCATGGGGATAGTGCTAGGAATCCTCCCGAAGTTCGGATAGTTCTTACAGTTACTTTTCCCATCTGCTCGACCGCATTGTAGGAATCAGGGGAGATT
>DNJQ01000082.1 GCA_003497225.1 Bacillota bacterium
ACGGGTATGAAAAAAGTGGCAGTTGGCCTCTAGTTTATAATTTATTTCCCATCAATTAATTCAACTAAATATGAATTTTCCTCATCTCTTTTTAAACGTGGGAATAAGGGGTCACATTGAACAAGTGTCTTATTATTCATATAAGAGTCAGTATAAAGATTATTTATTGTTCTATCTTCAACTGGTATAGATAAAGCATCTAAAGCTTTGTCTGCTTTCGTAACCAAAACCGGTTTAAACATAATGCTCATATATCTACAAGCATCACAAATGGTATATAAAACTTCATCAAGTTCTTCGTGCTTTGATTCATCTTTAGCTAAGATCCAAGGAGTTGTTTCATCAATATATTTATTAGCAACATCTCCAATACGGCATACTTCAAACATTGCTTTAGTTATATCATAAGCATCAAATGCTTCAACATAATTCTTTATATGTTCTTTAATCTTTGCTCTAGCAACTTTAGTTACTTCCATCTTATCTTCATGATGATCAGGAACAATATAGTTACGATACTTTTGCATCATACCAATTGTTCTATTAACTAAATTACCATAATTATTAACTAAGTCCGCATTAGTACGATCAATAAATTGATTTGGAGAGAATAAACCATCATCACCAACTTTAACTTCTGCTACATCATAATAACGAATAGCATCAACAGAATATCTATCTATTATAGGTAAAGGTGATGGAGCATTTCCTAATGATTTTGATAGTTTTACACCAGAACGTGTAAGTAAAAGTCCATGAATATATACTGTATCTGGTAAGCGAAGATTTAAAGCAAAAAGTAAGATGGGCCAATAAATAGTATGGAATCTATTTATTTCTCTTCCTGCATATTGTAATATTTCAGTTTCGCTAGACCAGTATTCTTTAAATAGTTCATCTTCAGGTGATAAAAATCCTAAAGCAGATATATAGTTTAATAACGCATCAATCCAAACATAGACAACATGTTTGGGATCAGATTTAACTGGAACGCCCCAGTCAAAACTAGTTCTAGTTATACATAAATCCTCAAGTCCTGGTTTAATAAAAGTATTTATCATCTCTTCTAATTTTCCACCCGGAACAAAATTAGGATGTTCCTCATAGAATTTTAATAACTGAGGAACATATTTTTTTACATTAAAGAAATAACTTTCTTCTTGATCACGGTGAACCTCACGGTGACAATCAGGGCAAAGATGTTCTTCACCAACTTGAATATCAGTCCAAAAGCTTTCACAAGGAGTACAATACCATCCGTCATAATTAGATTTATATATATCACCTTGCTTCAATAATCTTTCAAACACTTCCTGAACACACTTCATGTGCTTTTCACTGCTAGTACGGATAAATTGATCATACTCAATATGTAATGCTTTCCAGTTTAGTTTAAAATTATCCGCTATTTCATCAACATATTGTTGGGGAGTTAATCCATTAGATTTTGCTTTCTCTGCTATCTTTTGTCCATGCTCATCAGCACCAGTTAAAAAATAAACTTCATAACCACATAACTTTTTATAACGGGCCATAGTATCAGCTAAGACCGAACAATACGCATGGCCAATATGAATATTTCCTGAAGCATAATATATTGGTGTAGTAACAAAAAACTTTTTCTTCATAACCCCTCCTTATATAATCCTACTAGAAATAACGCCTTCCTTAAGGGGAAGGCGGGAATTTTATTTCTTGTTTTTATTGTTGAATCCGTATTTTTTATTAAAACGATCAACAACACCATCATTTACAACCATACCGGACTTACCTGTATAGAAAGAATGACATTTAGAACATGTATCAACTCTAATTTCTTCAAGGGTTGAACCTGTTTCAAAGGTATTTCCACAAGTAATACAAGTTACTTTAGTACGATGATATGCAGGATGAATGCCTTTTTTCATATTTATACCTCCATCTTTATTCGCTAAACACGCTTATTAAGTATACATAATAAATATTCAATTTGCAAGAATAAAAATACTTCTATGCGATAAGTTGGTCATTAAAGAAGCCATTATGTAAGCTCCATACTCTGCTTTTCCCATATATTGCTAGTTTTGTTTCACTTTAGTTATCAAGTTTTTCTAATGTCCAAATTTCATTATAAATTAATGGTTGTTCTTTCCTATATAAAGTGAAAGGAAAATTATAAAGCAAAACTAAATATGGAAGAAAAACCTATTATTGTTGATGGTATTTTATTAAATCCAACAACAACATTTGAAAAAATGAAAGGATGTAAAAAGAAAGTTAACAGTTTTAAAAAACTAGCAAAAGAATATCCAGATGGTGGCACAGTATTGATTTCTAATGCAACAGTAGTTAAAATGAAAGACGGATATCAAGTATCATTCATGCGTCCACCATGGGAGATACGTTTTACTTTGAAAGAGTATGACGAAATATGTAACTACATAATGAAGAAAACAGGATCAAGGCTTTTTGCTGGATTCTGGTCAGGTGATGGTAAAAACGATCTAGGTGGAGTCGAACCATCGTTTTGGAGCAGGGATAAGAGCGTGGCGTTAGAAATAGCTCAATTGTTTAACCAAAAGAGTATATTTGATTGGGAAGCGCTGTATAATGGTGAAGAATTCACCGAAGTATTTAACCCATTTTTTGATGATAGTTCACCAAAACTAGACAAAAAGGCGATACTAAAAAAGATACGGGAGGACAATTAAAATGAGAGATATAAGTATGAGAACACCAAATGTTCAAAAGTATATAAGATATGATTGGGCGGCATGGGAAGCAAAGAGTGATGAAGAATTTAGGCGCATTCTCAATGAAAGAAACAAGTTTTGCAAAGAAAACTTTACACTAGAAGATTACGATTCTATGATTGAAGAGTGTTCTGACTACCCACCATCATGCATTAGGTGGAAACGGATAAAAGAAAAATATCTTGCTGAACATCAGCAAAAGGAAATTAAAATTGCACAGGTAGAGGATACAAAAGTGCCACCTAAACAACTAAGAAAAGCAGTTTAGAGTTGTGATTATTTCACTAAATATTGGCCAACTGCCACTTTT
>DNJQ01000078.1:0-9783 GCA_003497225.1 Bacillota bacterium
GAATATGATGAAATATGTAATTACTTAATGAAGGAAACTGGATCAAGGCTTTTTGCTGGATTCTGGAAGAAGAAAAAACGAAAGGATCCTGGAGTTGAACCTTCATTTTGGTATTATGATTTAAATTTTATGATGAAAATTGCTGTATTGTTTAATCAAGAGAGCATTCTTGATTGGAAATTGCTTTGTATTGGAGATGAAAAGAATAAATATATTAGAAATCCATTCTATGATAAAAATTCACCAAAACTAGATAAGGAAGCAATATTAAGAAAGATAAGAGAGGATAAATGAAATGTACGATATTAGTAAATATACGCCTAATGCTCAAAAGTATTTAAGACTTAGTTGGGCTGCTTGGGAAGCTGGAAGTAAAGGCAATAAGGAAGAATATGAACGAATACTTATTGAAAGGGGAAAGTTTTGCAATGAAAATTTCACCCTTGAAGACTTTGATTCTATGATAGAAGATTCTTCTGATTATACGCCGGAATGTCTAGCGTGGCAAAGAGCAAAAGAAAGATACATAGCTGAACGTCAGCAAAAGGAAATTAAAATTGCGAAAGCTGAAGATACAAAAGTGTCACCTAAACAATTTAGAAAAGCAATGTAAATGTGCTAGCTTATTAAAGATTTAGAGACAACTGCCACTTTTGTCCGAGCCGGACTGGCCCATTTTTTCTGCATTTTCAGGGTCGTAATTCCATTGTTTTGTCACGCTTTGGACGGCACTCAAATATACTTTTGGATTGTATTTTTGAACATATGTATCTGCTCCATAATAGTACATTCCATATGCTAAATTAAAGGAGTTTAGCGAAGAAACAATCTCTAAATTGCTGATGGGATTGCTTCCTAAATTTAATTGCGCAAAGGCGTATGTAAACTTTTTATTGTCCCAAGGCCGAAGTGCGCCTAATCCACTCGAAGTTAGGCTATTTCTTGCTTCAACCGATAGCATGTTATCTATCTTTGTGTATTCACGGGAGACTAAATTTTAACGTAATCTCATTGTATATAATTTAGTTATTTAGTACTATGAAAATTATATAAAAAGCACTATAATATATGCTAGGAAGCAAGATATGAACGCTTTAGATAAAGTTAGATATGGTGCAATTATTGGACTTGTAGTTCTAGTCTTGTTTATTGTTGTAACGATTATTGTTTTAAGGAGCTAACATGTATTATTATTTGCGCGGAACAATTGCTTTGTATGAGAAAGATGCCATTGTTGTTGATTGTAATGGCGTTGGATATTATGTTTATGTTTCTAAGCCAGAAAATTTTCCAATAGGTGAAACAATTACAGTTTATACTTCTTTACATACAAGAGAAGATGAACAATTTCTTGTTGGATTTAGAACATTTGAAGAAAAGCAAGTTTTTAATAAGTTAACTTCTGTTAAAGGTGTAGGACCTAAAACTGCGTTATCTGCTTTAGGTGGTGCTACTCCAGCACAAATATGTGACGCAATTGAAAATGCAAACGTTTTGTTTTTAAAGAAATTACCTGGAATTGGTCCAAAAGCGGCAAATCAAATTGTATTAGATTTACGTGGTAAACTTTCTTATTCTTCTAATAGCCAAACCGGTGATAAAAATATGGATGATGCTATGATAGGACTTCGTCAATTTGGATTTAAGGCGGCTGAGATTTCTGCTGCTATGAATAAAATTACTGAGCGCGGATTAAGCACTGAAGAGTATGTTAGAAAAGCATTAGCACTTTTAAGTAGGAACTAAATATGAAGAAATCATTTAGAAAAGAAGATAATGAGAAAATTGTAGAACAGATTCTTAACTCTGTTACTGAAGAACAGGATGAGCAGGATGATATTAACCTCCGTCCCCAATCACTAGAAGAATATATTGGACAGACCAATTTAAAAAAGATGTTATCAATTTATATTGGTGCTACTAAAGAGAGAAATGAAGCATTAGATCATGTTTTATTTTATGGTCCACCTGGCTTAGGTAAAACTACCTTAGCTCATGTTATTGCTAATGAATTAGGTACGCATATTAAAACGATCAACGGACCAAGTTTAACTAGATCTGGTGATTTAGCAGCGATCCTTTCTTCAATTGAAGCAGGGGATGTCGTTTTTATTGATGAAATACACCGTATACCTCGAACAGTTGAAGAAGTTTTGTATGGCGCTATGGAAGACTTCACTTTAGAGATGATAGTTGGAAAAGATGAAGCGGCTCGAACTCTTTCTGTACCACTTCCACCATTTACTCTTATCGGTGCTACAACAATGGCTGGTAAGTTATCAAGTCCTTTGCGTGATAG
This sequence comes from Bacillota bacterium, assembly GCA_003497225.1. GTDB lineage: Bacteria > Bacillota_I > Bacilli_A > RFN20 > CAG-288 > CAG-345. The sequence goes on from DNJQ01000078.1 coordinate 2,300, forward strand.
ATTCGGTATTATTGAAAGACTTAATTACTACGATGATGAAGAATTAGCCATGATTATTAGAAGAACTTCTAAAGTTTTCGATTTTCCAATTACGGAAGAAGCAACAAATATGTTAGCATGCCGCGGTAGAGGTACACCACGTATTGCAAATAGAATCTTTAGACGTGTTAGAGATTTTGCTTCATTCCAAAAAGCCCCAATTATCAATGAAGATATTGCGGGTGAAGCATTATCGATGCTTCATATCGATGATATGGGATTAGATGATATTGATAGAAAATACTTATTGGCTTTGATCCAAAGATTTGAAGGCCATCCAGCGGGTTTAAAATCTATCGCTTCTGCTATAGGTGAAGAAGAAAAGAACCTTGAAGATGTATATGAACCATATTTAGTTCAAACTGGTTTAATAAATAAAACAAGTCGTGGACGTGTGGCCACACGAAAAGCCTATCATCACATGGGATTTAAATATCCTGATGAAGATTTACAAGGCGTGGATTTAAGTTTGAGTTTATTTGATTAATCTAAATATTTAATTATAAAATTCTCATCGCAGTAAGTTACTTCGGCTTTTGCTCCTGAGCGAAGAGGTAACGCGGGTTTTAAATGTCCAATATCGCAATCATATAAAATTGGGACATTATATTTACTGAGCATATCTTTTGTAACATCTTCAAAAGTTACACCAGCATAATCTTCCTCTATATGTAAAGGTCTTCCGATTAAAAAGCCTTTAACATGATCTTTAAACCATCCATTTTGTTCCAATTGAAAAAGTGCTCTGCGATAAGCAATAGAGTTTAAATCACAGGCTTCAAGGAAGAATATCACGCCATCTTCTTCATGCCTTTTTATATATTCTTTGGTTTGATCAAATTTAGTTCCGCAAAGACCGATTAAACAATCTAAACATCCACCTATTAGTCTTCCAGAGAATGGTTTACTATAGTTAACGGCTTTTATGACCTTTTTTGAATCTAAATGAAGTGGAGAAAGATCATGAGTATCAGCTTTCATCGATTGATACTTTGCAAAACCTTTAAATATTTTCTTACCATGCAAAAGATTAAGTGTTTCTTCACTTTCTTCATCTAGCTCTTCAGTATAAAAAGCAGGGAAACACGGGCCATAAATAGTTTCTATATCATTTATAGTAGTGAGAGTATAGGTTAAATTTGTATTATCAGAATAACCAATAAACCACTTAGGTTTTACTTTTTTTAGCTCAGCAAAATCTATGTAGGGTAAAATCTCGACCATCGTCTCGCCTCCGCCGACGGACCAGACGATAGAACAGTCAGAAGTATAGGCGCGCATAAATTCTTTTGCTCGCTCAATTGGAGTATTTGAACCTACTATTCCAACATTTAAACGGCAGTTTTTTCCTTCGTGAATGATATATTCATCTTTTAATCTCTCGATAGATAAATCTAATCTTTTATCGTAAGGAAAGAAGGCGCAACCAAACGAAGGTGCGACTAGCTCGATCACATCTTTTTTTATTTTAGACTTCATATTTATAGCTCCTAATTAATTATTAAATAAACCGAAATAAATTGCAATGTTGTTTTTTGTCGAATATTGAAGAAAAAGTAAACAAAAAGGAGAACATACTATTTTTGCTCTCCTTTTAAACGTTTGTTCAATTATTTTGAAAGATATCTTTCAACTAGAGCAACTAAAGCGCGACCATGTCTTGCTTCATCTTTGCACATTTCGTGAACTGAATCATGAATAGCATCATATCCAAGTTCTTTAGCCTTTTTGGCGATAGCTAATTTACCTTTGCAGGCGCCATTTTCACCATTAATCATCTTTTCAAGATTTTCTTTGGTTGAACTGGTGACTAATTCACCGAGCATCTCTTGGAAACGTGCGGCGTGTTCAGCTTCTTCCTTAGCAATTTGTTCAAGAACAACACCTATTTCTGGATATCCTTCTCTAAAGGCTTGTCTTGCCATAGCTAAGTACATTCCTACTTCGGTGCATTCGCCGTTAAAGTTGTCCTTTAATCCTTTAACAATTTCTGGATCTAAGCCTTTAGCAACTCCAACTTTGTGTTCATCCGCCCACACTAATTCTTCTTCAACGTAGGGAACTACTTTATCTCCTGAAACCCCGCAAACAGGGCAGACTGGTTTTTCACCATCTTTGACTTCAAATACTTGTCCACATACTAGACATTTATACTTCATTTTCTTTCCTCCTCGCTTATTAAGCGTTTTAAGTTTATCATGAAGAATTATTCTTTACAACAAAACTGCTTAATATAAGCTTATAAACATATTTACAATTTTAATAAATAGTAAAAATAACAATATTTATATAAGAAAAAAGGCCAAGATTTATTTCTTGGGCCTTAAATTTACTTACGAATTCCTAATTTCTTAATGAGTTCCAAATAAGCATTGTGATCTTTGCGGTCGATGTAGTTTAAGAAACGACGACGACGACCAACGAGAATCATAAGTCCGCGCTTAGCAGATTGATCGTGGATGTGATCTTTGCGGTGAGCGGTGAGATTTTTGATTCTTTCGGTTAAGATTGCTACTTGAACCGCGGCAGAACCAGTATCTTTTTCAGTGCCACCGAATTCTTTGACTAATTCGGCTTTTTGTTCTTTTGTTAATTGCATATCCTCTTTCACTTTCTAGATATTGTTTCCGAGTCACAACCGAGGAGGATGTTGACCAAGAAAAATAACGCTATGATTATACAAAAGAGAAGATAATTAATCAAGTATAGGAAGAATTATTTCGTAAAATTCTAAGTAAAAACTATTGACAGTAAAAATTTAATACGCTAAAATTAGCATGTTAGTTATAACTAACAAGTTTGAAAGGAGTACCTATGCCAATAACAATTGCACCGATAGAGGTGAATTTAGTCATTATTAAAATAATGATAACTGATGCTAAAACTAAAAAGCATTTAGAAGATATCGGAATTGCAGTAAATTCTTCAATAAAAATTCTTTCACGCAATAGCGGTAACTGCATTATCGTTTATAAAGGCGGACGTTTAGCATTAGACTACAATTTATCAAAGAGCATATTCGTTATGATAGATAAGGAGGATAGTGAAGAAAAATGATTAAAACATTAGATACTTTTTCTATTGGAGAAAATGGAATTATTGTTAAAGTTGACGGCGAAGGAAGAATTCGGAGAAGACTATTCGATATGGGAGTAACTCCAGGTGCTAATGTAGTTTTACAAAAAAGAGCGCCGCTTGGTGATCCTATTCAAGTTTTACTTCGTGGATATGAATTAACTTTAAGAAAAGATGAAGCTAATTTAGTTCACTGTGAAGTAAAGGAGGAGACTAAATGAAAAAGTTTGCCTTAGCTGGAAACCCAAACTGCGGAAAAACTACACTATTTAACGCTTTAACTGGAAGTACTGCTCACGTTGGTAACTGGCCGGGTGTAACAGTTGATAAAAGAGAAGGAACATATAAAAAGGAAAAAGAAGCGATATCTATCGTTGATCTTCCTGGTATTTATTCTTTATCTCCTTATACACCAGAAGAAGTTATATCTCGTAACTTCATCCTTGATGAAAAGCCTGACTGTGTAATTAATATCGTTGATGCAACTAATCTAGAAAGAAACTTATATTTAACTACACAAATTCTTGAAATGGATGTTCCGGTTATTATCGCTTTAAATATGAGTGATGTTTTAGATAAATCAGGAAAAAAACTTGATGCTGAACTACTTGAAAAGATGTTAAATGTTCCAGTAGTTTCTATCTCAGCTTTAAAAGAAACTAATATTGAAGAACTCATGCATAGAGCATATTTAACAAGTTTAACTGAAAGAAAAGGAAATACTTGTTTAAAAGACACTTGTATCGCGCACTTAGTTGGTGATGTTGAAATTGCTTTTAAAGGCATGCAAGTTCAAAATCCTTTATTTCACTCAATTAAGTTAATTGAAAAAGATGAAATTGAAATTCAAGATCATCCTAATCTTCTTTCAATAATAGAAGAATTTAAAAAGACTTTTAAAAGCGAGACATTTGGAGATGATTTAGAAGCTATAATTGCAGATGAAAGATATAAATATATCTCTAACTTCACAAAAAATGTTGTGAAAAAAATAGAACGCAAAGAAGATGATTCAAAAGATTCTAAAAAGAAGAAGAAAGAGAATTCTGATGGATTAACTTTTTCTGATAAAGTTGATAAAGTATTAACTCATAAAATATTCGGTATTCCAATCTTTATTCTCGCATTGTTTTTAATCTTCCATCTAACATTCTCTACAGACTTTTTGTTCCTTAATGCGATGGGACTTGTCGATGTAACTTCATTTGTTGGAACTCCATATCAAGGGTTATTTGCTGATGGTGGAATAGCTTCACTTGGTACGATGCTAACAAACTTCTTCAATATGTCCTTTGATGCTTTAGTTGATCTAACTAAAACAGGATTAGAATCGGCTGGCGCGGAAGCGTGGGCAGTTGGATTAATTGGCGACGGTATTATGTCAGGTGTACTATCCGTCTTTGGATTCTTACCGCAAATCTTAATGTTATTCTTATTCTTTTCTATTCTTGAAGATAGTGGATATATGACAAGAGTCGCTTTCATTCTTGATAGAATATTTAGAAAATTCGGTGTCACTGGTCGCGCATTCATGCCGATGATCATGGGATTTGGATGTTCAATTCCAGCCATGATTAATACCAGAACTCTCGCTGATGAAAAAGAGAGAAGAGCAACAATTCGTGTTATACCTTTCTTCTCATGTAGTGCAAAATTACCTATATTAACCTCTGTCGCTGGAGCCATAGTAAGTAAGTTCCATATCGCTAACCCCGATATCATTACCCTATCAATGTATTTAGTTGGAATGATTGTTGCTATGGTAGCACTTATTGTTATGAGATCAACAACGATGAAAGGTGATGTTCAACCATTCATCATGGAACTTCCAACCTATCACTTTCCAAGATTTAAATCATTGATGATTCACCTTTGGGACAAAACCAAGCACTTTGTTAAAAAAGCATGTACTATCATCTTAATTTCTAATATTGCTATTTGGTGCTTGATGCACTTTGCACCTAACTGGAGTTACTTAGAAGACAGTCAAGTTGATAATTCAATTTTAGCGGTCTTCTCAAAGATCTTACAGCCAATATTTACACCATTAGGATTCGGCGTTCAACTTAAGGGCCTCGGTTGGGTCTTCGTTGCCGCTAGTGTTGCAGGACTTATAGCTAAAGAAAACCTCGTTGGTTTATTCGCAGTCTTAGCTGGAGTCATCTCTAATGTCAGTGCTGATGATATTAGTGAAGTTGAAGCGGTAGTAACTTTAGTAGAAAATACTCAAGTCACCGCCCCAGCGCTTATCGCCTTCATCCTCTTCAATATGACAACCATTCCATGCTTTGCTGCTTGCGCTACAGCAAGAGCTGAATTACCACAAGGAAAGTTTAAGTGGACCTTACTTTTCTGGATTGTAAGTTCCTATATCGTTGGAACTTCAGCATTCGTCATTCTCACTTGGTTATGGACAATTCCAATCTTTGTCGTCGTTATCGCTTTACTAATTGTTGCTTTATATTTCTACCGTAAAAATGGAACCTTATTTAAAAGGAAAAAGACAGCATGAAGCCAATTAATATCATAATCCTAATATCCGTAATAGTTCTTGTATCTATAATAATCGGCATCTATATTTATAAAAAGCTAACGCATAAACCAACTGGGGAATGTGCGTGTTGTGCTAAAAAGAGCAACATAGTAAAACAATATCATAAAAAATATCATCGTTAAATAAGCAAAAAGGTCGTTTGAAATCTAGTGTCTTGCTAGATAAATAACGGCCCTTTTTAATGAATATTTTAAAATTTTATATTACATAAACTGCCACTTTTTTCGTACTTTTCGGCCGGGTCATTTTGCGCATTTTGGCGGTCAAATGTCCATTGATATGCCATCGTTTCGACGGCACTTAAATACACTTTTGGATTGTACTTTTTCGTTCGCGTTGTGTAACTATATAAGTACATTGCAGTAGCGTAATTTCCTATGTTTAGCGAGGAAACAATCTCTAACTTACTAATGGGATTGTATCCTAACGCTATCTGGAAAATCGTGTATTTTAATGTCTCATCATTCCATGGTGAAAATACTAGGTAGCCTCTCGGCGTCCGCTTGTTTTTAATAGTTACTTCTCCCATATTTTCGGTTTCCTTCCAGTATGCAGGGGAGATCCAATAAAACCTCAAAGTAATACGTATTTATTTTAGATAGAAAAGAAATAACACAAAGATTATTTAATTGCTATCAGTATTAAGAAATATTATTGTCTATTAAAAAAAGGAGATAGTAAAATGAAAAAATCATTATTGTTAGCATTAATGCCATTAATAGTTACGACAAGTTGTAGTAATCCTATATCTTCTATATCTTATTCATTAGTCTATTTTGAAACTCCTCCTTCGCCACCATTAAGCCTATTTAATAGCTTCATTATGCCAACTGAACTAGAAAAACTATATTCATTATCTAACATAAAAATAGAAGTAAATTTAGCTTTTTATAAAAAAGGGCAATCGGATTTTCCTTGCCCAGAATATGCTATGGTTTATATGAATAAGGGAGAAAGAAATTATAGTGCAGATAATTCTGTAGTTTTATTTGAAACAAGTAATAAAGAAGAATTAGAAAAATTCTATTTTATTCCTAATGAAAACTACACAAATATTAAATATGGCGGAAAAGTAGAGTTAAGTGTACCATCAGACTATTTCACGGAAGATGTTGGTATTCAAGGCATATACTATACTTTTAAAAATCCAAAAGAAAATAGCGATGAAGAGATATCTCCAGAAGGATGTACTTCAATTGTGTATCAAAAGGTAACAAAAGATAAAATACATATATCTGTAAGAGGGTGTAGGTAAATATCTCATTAGAAAGTTGCCAAATAAGAAAATACATATAGGGTAACCTTGGGGCCAACTGCCACTTTTTTNNTTCCTTCCAGTATGCAGGGGAGATTATTTATCCATACTTGATTGATCTAATAAGAAATCAATAATTCCTATAATAGTAATTCCATTTATATCATGTGTAATAGGCGCTGATTGTCTTGTTACAATTATTTTTTTAAAAGAATCATTAATCAAATTTAAGGGCTTTGATTCCTGTTCATATTTTTCTTCATTTGGCATATCATATGCTGCCTGAATATAATATACTCTACTTCCCATTCTAGCAATAAAATCAGCTTCGTAATTTACTCTAATTGTTTTATTATTATTTTTTGAGTATGCTTCTATTACACCAATCTCAACATCGTAACCTCTATAAATCAATTCATTGTATATTATATTTTCCATTAAATGGCCTTTATCTCGATGCATAAAATCTAATATAGCGTTTCTTATACCTAAATCAGAAAAATAATACTTAAATAATGCTCCTATATGTTTTCTACCTCTTATTTCAAATCGAGAAACTTA
>DNJQ01000078.1:10072-10705 GCA_003497225.1 Bacillota bacterium
ATATATAGTTTGAGTATTGACTGGATTTTTATCTTCAGATTTATATGTATTTGCTATTGTATTTGGATTAATTAAACTACCAACATTACTAGCAACGACTGCAGTAAGAGAATCAAGTTCATTATATTTTGATTCATCATGTCTATCTAAAATATCTTTTGTGTAAGTTAAATGATATAAATTGCTGATATACTTTTCCTTTTCTTTTATATCATCATAAAATAACGTTCTAGGCATTCCACCATATAATGAATATTCCTCATATGCCTTTTCTAAATCTATTCTTCTAGCATTTGCATATTCTTCAAAGGAAAGTGGTAACACATGTATTTCATCTCCACGATCTCTAAAATCAGTCAATATATCCTTACTTAAAAATCTTGAATTACTTCCAGTTATATATAAATCAACATTTTTAATTTTCATCAAGCCTAAAACTACTTGAACAAAACCTATTCTATCTTCGTCATTTTTCTTTGCTTTTACTATTTTTCCTTCAGTTAAAACTGGATTTATAATATCATAAACATTTTGAATCTCATCTATAACAATGTAATACATATCATTATCTTTTATAAGTGATTTTATATACTTGTTAAGTTCTATCGGATTATATAAATTAATATATTCAAT
>DNJQ01000085.1:0-269 GCA_003497225.1 Bacillota bacterium
TATTGTTATCAGTTACTTTTATATATTATCATACTTTACATAACTTGCAAACACGTATGTAAAAGATTTTAATAATATTAAATTATATAATATGAAATTTTTCGAGCGTCCCCAAATTTCACTCTGTCCCTAAATTTCAAAAAAAGAGCGGTCATTACGACCGCTCTTTTTGGTAAAACAATACTATTTTTTATTTCGATTTCTTATTTCAGCTGGAAGTAGAACCCATACTCTTTGTATGTTTGGTCTCCGATTTTGGCATCTTTCGT
>DNJQ01000085.1:566-4635 GCA_003497225.1 Bacillota bacterium
GTCTCCGATTTTGGCATCTTTCGTTTTTACGATTTTTCCACCAAGTTTTTCATAAAACCTGATCGCATTTTCGTTGTCACTCAAGCACCAAACTATCATGTTTTTCTTGCCAAATTTAATCATCTGTTTCCGAGTTGCTATAAAAAGCTCTGTCCCAATTCCCCTGCCGATTTCTGTCGGTTTGATATACAAGCTTACAAGTTCAGAATCAAAATTGTCTACGTTAGGTGTCGGATTGAAGCAAGAATAGCCAAGTACTTCGTCTCCACGCACAGCAACAAATACATAATCTTTGTACTCTTCGAAACTCGCCTGATACCTCTCAGTCTGTTCCTTATAGTTCAAAGCATTCAGATAGCTAGAAGAAATAATGCGATCATATGCATTTTTCCATCCGTCTACCTTTATATGCGCCATTTGCTCCTGATCCTCATATCGGTTCTTACGAATCACATAATCATCTTTATTTGGATCCAGCAAAAGTATTGCATTGTGCATGTTCAGAATCGCCTTTATAAGCTTTTCTTCTTCAATGGCGTAATTCACACGTCCGATAAGTTCTTCCTCATATGGCCATGATATAGATTCGCCAACCAAGAATCTGGTTCTGGAAGTTGCATAAAAGAAATTGAGTAATTCTGCCTCATCTCGTATAACAATATTGATGTTTTTCTTCTTGTCATGATATTTCATTCCCTTAAGCTTAGTGAAATCCAAGATTGCAAAAAATCCAGATTCCGGCTCCAAGTTTTTAGGAAAGTCTACCATTGGAAGTCCACTCAAAACTTTAGCTGTATCATCGCCAACAGCTTTTCTTACAACATCAACAATCTTGCTACGATACATCGGCTCCGCTGCATCAATCCCATTAACAAGCGCCTTTATCAGATTGAGCCTGTAGACATACTCTCCTCTGAGTTCCTTGAAATACTTGTCATACACCTTGTAGCGTTCTTCAGTTGCATTAAATGCTCCTCCAAGCGCAACACCGATAAGTGCAGGTGAAGAATCCATCTCCTGAAAAGTTTTGTTTATGATTGCGCGTATAATTATTTCATCTGCAACCACAAAACCTGCCCTGAGATTTGCCATTGAATAGCTCTTTGACAGGCCAAAGAGCGAAATTGTATTTCGGAACATTCCGGGAATCGTTCCGATGGGAAGAGCAACATTATCTTTGTCATACGTAATATCGCGGTAAACGAGGTCATCAATTACAAAAACCCCTCGTTTATTGCAGACATCCGAAATCTGATACAAAAGATCGTACTCTTTTTTGCCCATTACCTTGCCCGTTGGGTTATTCGGGTTAGTGTTCAAAAACGCTACTACCCTTGGTACATATCCCTTCCGGCGATGATATGCCTGTTGTAAGCTGGAATTAATTTGATCAATGGTATTTGCAAGCTTTTCAGGATTTACCAGGAAATTATCTTCCTTGTCGAGTGGCAAAATTTCTGCTTCTGCGCCAGCTCTTTCTATCCTGATAGTGAAAAGTCCATAATTTGGACCAGTTGTCAGAACCACATCGCCTTCTTTGGCGATGGCGCTGATGATTTGATTAAACAAAACTGAAGTTGATACAGAAAATGTAATATTGTGAACACTCAGTCCTTTCTCATCAATATCATCATACGAATATGGTGATGTGTTTACGAATCCTTCCTTTTCCAAGTAGTCCAGCAGTTTCTTTCTTATATCATCTGCTCCCTCTGTATACGGATACCGGTACATCAGTTCTTCCTGAAGGGATTTGATCATTGCTTCTACTGCCAGTGGAAAAGGTTTGAAACATACGGGATTGCCACTGCCCAAATCTGTATCAGGGTTTTCTACAATGTTTTCATCGCGTACTTCATAACCATAGTAATCAATTGCTCTTGCAATTTTATCTACTGTCGGGTTAAAGTCTTCCCCATCAGACCGTTTGCCAATGTAAGGCAAACCAAATCGTCTTTCTCTAACTTCTTCGTTTTCTCTTGCAAATCTATCGATTGCACTTGCCTTAACTAACATATTGTTTACCTCCTATAAAGAAAAAATTTTTACCTATATATTATATCACATTTTTAGCTAAAAGTAAACTTATGTAAACATTAAACCTTAAAGCAAAAAATTCCAATATTTTAATATAGCAAAAAAGCTATCATTTATAATGATAGCTTTTAAATTTATTCTTTCTTTTTAAATAATTCTTTTCCTACTTGGCATATTGGACATTTAAAATCTTCTGGTAATTCTTCTCCATAATAAACATAACCACAAACAGTGCAAATCCAAGCTGTTTCTCCTTTTTCTGTTTTAGTTTTTAATAGTTCTTCTTTATGTTCTTGATAATAACCATAACTCATTGGCTTATCTTCGTTTATTACATCAGCTTCTACTAACTTACCAATAAACAAAGTATGTGTCTCATTTTCTTGTTTTTCAACAATTTCACAAATCATATATCCAATTGAATCTTTAATAACAGGAATACCCATAACATCAAACGTATCTACGTTTGAAAACTTATCAACATCTCGCATAGAAGATAAACCAAAAGTAGAAATTAAATCACCATCTACATTCATTCCAAGTACAGATAAAGCAAATGTAGTATTTTCATGTAATAAAGCATTAGTATAATTATTTTTCATAACAGCAACTGATATAAGTGGATTATCTCCTGAACTAATCTGCGAGACAGCATCAACTACACATCCACCTCCATTTGTTGTAAGTACATACATTCCTTGTGTAATACTTCTAGTTATTTTTTTATTTTTCATATCTATCTTCCTCTCAACTTATTATTTTCATTTAAAAACTTTTTATCTAGTAATGCTAAAAACTTCAAAAAAAGATCTTCGTTTGGTGAACTAAACTCATCATAACCCATATATACACCAGACTCTAAACTAAGAATAGCAAACTTTTCACTTTTTATAATATCAAGATTTGCTAGACACCATTCTCTTTGTCTTTCTGTAATAACCTCTGGCATATAAGCTGTATTTGTTTCATCTATATTAAATACTAAATAACCCATATGAGCTAAATATTTTGACATTACATATGCCGGCGGATGTTTAAATCCATCAATTTCTAATCCATGTTCTTTCATAAATCTACCTATTGGTCCAGTGTGTCTTTCTTTTTTACCATATTCATCAAATCCCAAAACTTCATTTAATACTTCATCTTCTGGATTTGGTGGAACAACAATAGCTCTTCTAATAACATTTTGTTCTAAATTTTCCATACCTTCACCTTATATTTATTATATCATAACAAAGAAAAAATGTCTTAAAAGACATTTTAATATTCCTAATTAAAGTATTTAGAAATAGCAACTGCTTCTGTTAAATTCTCACGTGTAACAGTTACAATTCCTTCATCATTAGTATTCATAATCCATCTTACTAATCTAATTGAACCATATTCAATTTCTAAAGCAGTTATCCCGTTCGGGTGAACACATGATCCATCATTAAAATATTTGTGTTCAAGTTTTTCTGGCATAATCGGACGGTGCGTGTGACCTGCTATTATTATCTTTTTATTTTCATTTGACCATTTCACTAATTTTTTTTCAATACTATTTGATAGCTTATAATTTTTAGCTGCACTAGTTGGATCATTTATGCCAATTCTTTCAAGTTTACTCCATACATAACGAACTAAGAATCTTGATAGTCGCGAAAAAGTGCTATTTAATAAATCGACTTGATGACCATGAATTAAAAATATTTCATTACCATCATAATTAAGCACGATTGATTCATGTATGTCTAAATCTTTTAAAGTATCACCGTAATAATTGTCTTTTTTTAACTTTTCAACATCATGATTACCAACTAACATTATTAATTTTCCCTTTTTTTTAAAATTTTCTAATAGTTTATATGTCGATTTATGCCCTGAAATTATGTTTGAAATATCTTTTACTTCCCAAAGTTCATCACCATCACCAAGCTCAACATATGTAAAATTATTCTTTAAATAATATTTTAAAGCCCCATTATAAATAGTTTCATTCTTTAAGAAATTATCTTCATTATTACCTTCACCCCTATGACAATCACTC
>DNJQ01000085.1:4878-5072 GCA_003497225.1 Bacillota bacterium
ATAATTACAATTTTAGTTTTTTTATCTATGGCAATCCTTTTAGAAGATGAAAATAATTTATCGATTCTTTTCATCTTCATCCCCCAAAACCGAATTAACTAAGTTTGATACTAATATATATTTGCCAGTATGCGAATCGTCTACTCCGTTCTTTTCAATATATTCATCAATACAATCTTTATATAATTTAACCT
>DNJQ01000085.1:5374-5998 GCA_003497225.1 Bacillota bacterium
ATCTTATTGCCTTTTTGAACAAAATAATCCACTAAGAAATTACGAGTAAATACTTTTTTAGTTTTTGGCTTTTTAAAAGTAAACATAAAAGTATTGCCAATCACTTGATATTCATTTTCTTTATATTTTAAAGACTTAAAACCTTCCAAAAAAGCATTCAAGAATTCGGAAGTTGGAAAAGTTAAAGCAACATCCATTTTTAAATCCTTAGGATTTGAAAACTCCCCTAAATCAAATGCCGCAAGCCACCAATTTCTATCATGTGCTTCTATTAACTTTTCGTCTCTTTTATATAAAATAAAACTCATAATTATATCTTCTTCACTAGCATTATAGATAGTTTCTTTAGAAACATTTTTATCTTTAGTTCTATAAACTCCTATTTCAGCACCGGTAGTTATTCCATATTGACCTTTCCAAAATGATATTAAATAATTAAAACCATCATAACTGAAATGAACTGCTTCCGTATCAATCACGATAGAGACAAATGGTGCAAGTACATCATAGATGTGTCCATAGCCAAACTTTCTTTGCCAAGAATTTTTAGAAGGCACAAAAACATTTCTTTTATAGTCATATTTAAATCCTGCAAATGTAAGCCCATCATAAGAAAACTCACCA
>DNJQ01000019.1 GCA_003497225.1 Bacillota bacterium
GAGAGAATCTTGAAGAAGTAATTGAAAGACTGAATACTCGTAATGGTGATTATTCATATTTAAGAGAAATTCCAGAACTCGATGAACATAGAAGACAATTAATTAAAGAAGGCGATGAATTAAAAGCCAAAAGAAATAGTGATTCTCGTTTGATTGGAGAATATAAAAGACAAAACAAAGATGTTTCTGAAATTTTAAAAATGATGGATCAAAGTAAAGCAAGAATTTCTGAAATAGATAACGAATTGAATGGTTTAGATGAAAAGATAAAAGAAATTTTACTTAAGACACCTAACCTTCCTGACAAGTCTTTACCAATAGGAAAAGATGATAGTGCTAACTTAGAAGTTAGACGTTGGGGTGAAGTTCGTAAATTTGATTTTACTCCACTCTCACACTGGGATTTAGGTGTTAAACTCGGCTTATTTGATTTTGAACGTGCAGCAAAAGTTGCTGGACCTAGATTCACTTTCTATAAAGGCGCCTTCGCACGTTTAGAACGTTCTATCGCAATGTTAATGCTTGATACTCATTCTCAAGAACATGGCTATACAGAAATATTACCTCCATACTTAGTTAATACCGATAGTATGTATGGAACTGGTCAACTTCCAAAGTTTGCTCAAGATGCATATTGCACCCAGGGTGAAAACATGTGGTTAATTAGTACAGCTGAAATTCCGGTAACAAATTATTATCGTGGTGAGATTTTAAAGGCTGAAGATTTACCGCAAAAGTTCTGTGCTTATTCTTCTTGCTTTAGAGAAGAAGCCGGAAGTGCTGGAAGAGATACTAGAGGTATCATTCGTCAACACCAATTCCAAAAAGTTGAACTTGTTAAATTCGTTCGCCCAGAAGATTCTTGGGATGAACTTGAATCATTAACAAAAGATGCAGAAGAGATTTTACAAAAGCTTGAACTTCCCTATCGCGTTGTTTGCTTATCAACTGGTGATGTAGGATTCTCTAGTGCTAAAACTTATGATCTAGAAGTATGGCTACCAAGTTACAATCAATATAAGGAAATATCTTCTTGCTCAAACTTCTTGGACTTCCAAGCTCGTAGAATGAATATTCGTTTTAAAAGAACTAAGGATAGCAAAGCCGAATTTGTACATACTTTAAATGGATCAGGTTTAGCTATCGGAAGAACTGTCGCTGCAGTAATTGAGAACTATCAAAATGCTGATGGAACTATCTCCGTACCTAAAGCCTTACAAAAGTACATGGGCACAGATATAATAAAATGAGAAAAAGTCAAAGATTAAACATATTTTTAACTGAGTTTTTACCGCCAATCATAATGGCGGTAATATCAATTATTGTTTATATAATATTAAAAGTTACTAAAGCATCTTTTGCTGCACCGGAACAAGCATTTTTATATATGATAATTTGCTTTATCCCCTGTTTTCTTTATATTGTTACTGCTGGATATTTGCGTTTCCCTCTAGCACTAAAGATTGGATTATATGGCTATTTCTTTTGCTCAAACCTATTAGCTACAACTTTTAATATTTATACTTATGTTCCTTTCTTTGATACAATTTTGCACACTGCTTTTGGCTATCTTTGTGGATATTTACTAATATACATCTTATCTTTATTTGGCGATTATAGTAAACTATCATTTTGCATGAAAGTATTAATAACACTATTCTTTACTGCTGGAATCGGTGCATTCTGGGAAGTAGCAGAATATACAGTTGATATATTAACTTACGCTAATTCTCAACACGAAATTGAAACAGGTCTATTAGATACCATGCAAGATACTTTCTGTAACCTTTGTGGAGCATGTCTATTTGCTCTTCACCAAGTTTTAGATCATTTCCTCTTTAAGGATAAATACTTTATGGGTGCAAGAAAACTTCTTGAACCAATAAGAAAAAATAAGCAAAAAGATCAAGAAGAAAAAGAACAAGAAGAAGAGCGTGTTATAAGTGACGAAGAAAAATAATATAGTAAAAATTGTTTCAATCACAGCAATAATTTTAAATATTCTTTTGGCTATAGGAAAAATAATTACCGGAAGTATGATGGAAAGCCTATCAATTATATCCGATGGTGTCCATGGAATATCCGATATTATTACAACAATTATAGCTTTAGTCACAGTTATTATAGCTAATAAGCCCAGTGATGAATCTCATAATTCTGGTCATAAAAGATTTGGCTCTATTGGAAGTTTAATATTATCAATTATACTTATAGTTATTAGTGTATCTATTTGTGCTACAGCAATTGAAAATCTAGTTCACTGTGATTATTCATTAGACAATAAAACAAGTGTTGATTCTCTATTTATCGTTTCAGTTTCAATTCTCGGCGCTTCAATACTAATTAAATTTATTATGTTCTTGCTCATGTATTATGGTAGCAAAATAGAAAAAAGCGACGCTATGCGCGCTGATGCGTGGCATCAAAACATTGATGCTCTATCATCAATTGCAGCGATAATTAGCATTACATGCGAATTATTCGGCATACATTTTTTAGATCCTATTCTTTCAATATTAATTGTCTTTATGATTCTTCACATTGCTATAGAGATATTAAAAAAGAGTTTAACCGAATTAACTGGTCATTCAATTAATAAAGAAGAACGAAATCAAATTATTGAAATAGTTAAAAAGGTCGGTGGAAATATAATTGAAATTAAAACTTATATCGAAGGTGAAAAGAAAAGAGTTCAATTGATCTTAGATGCAAAAGATAAAAATATAAATGAATTCTCTGAATTATCTAAAAAGATCAAAGAAGAATTACAAAAATTAGATTCAGATATATACGAAATAACTATCGAACCTCAGTTATGATCTCGCCCTATCTCCGCCTTTAATTTTATTTATTGATACACGCAAGGCTTGAAGAATAGTTTCTGATTTATCAATTTCCTTTTCTTTCGTTTTAGTAATCTTTTTACCTGCTATTTTCTTTTCTATAGCCTCTTCAAGTCTTTTCTTATAATCATCTTCATAATCTTGAATCTTAAAATCTTTTTGTAAATTCTTAATTAGAA
>DNJQ01000065.1:0-871 GCA_003497225.1 Bacillota bacterium
GGGAGATGCGTGAAAATGTAAATTTGTATAATTTGTTGATTTGAACTATAATTTTTATATGAATACAATTGGTTTATTAAACATTGTTCGTTCATCCCTGATCTCTGATTGCTTTTTGTTTGTTCAATATGACCAACAGCAATATTCTTCAACATTTTTTATTAGAATAAAGGATATAAGTTTTGATAAGCGTACAAATCGGATTTGTCTTTTATCTCGCGTATATAATAAAAACCATCATCCTGACCCTGTTGAAGAAGATCTTTCAATTTATCTTGATAAGATATCTAATCTAACATTATTAAAAGAAGAAACACAGTTTTCATATGATCCAAACTTAAAGCAAAAGCTTATTAAAACAATAGATTCTATCTGTAATAGTGTGACGATAGAAAAAGGTGATGATTTATCTTCTCTATTTGATTATTATTTAGACGCTATTGAACACGACTCAAAAATTTTTGTTGAATCTAATAAAACCATACCCGGAATAGATTTAGATGTTCTTAAAGAATATAAAGAAACTCCATATCATTTGTCTTCTAATCAATATAACGCATTAATAGATATTATTACTGCGCGTCAAAAAACAAAAAAGAAGAATGTGGCTTGGCTTTATGTTTCTGAATTATCATTAAAATATAAACACAAAAATTTTCCACTTGTCTTTCACCCATTAAAATTTGATATTGAAAATTCTCAGCTCATTTATGATAACGAAATATATTTTAATGATCTATTAAGTGATCAATATAGTGAAGTGCTTCCCTTCACACTCAAAAATGGATATACATTTAATGACTTTAAAGACACTTATCCTTTAAGTATGAGCAAAGCATTATCATATTTTAATTTAAACAAAGATATAGTT
>DNJQ01000065.1:1079-6154 GCA_003497225.1 Bacillota bacterium
AAACAAAGATATAGTTTTAGATTTAAATCCATTCTGCTTAATATTAGAAGATAAAACTAATGGTTATAACGCTATATCATATTTAAAAAGAAAATACGAATATGGACAGCTTTCAAAATTAGCTGAGATTGTTTTAGGACTTAAAGAAAATTCTAGTATTACTCTTCCTAAAAGTACTGTTTTTAGTAAATGTAATGAAAGTCAATCTTTAGCTATAACTCGCGCTAATACAAATTATTTAAGTTTTATTTTTGGACCTCCGGGAACAGGAAAGAGTTTTACTTTAATCTCTTTGATTTTACAATCTCTTTTTTCTAAGCAAAAAGTTTTATTAAGCGCAAATGCTAATCACCCAATTGATGAAATAGAAAGTAAATTTAAAGAATTAAGAGAAAATAAATATCCTATCTATATTCCCTACTTTCGCTTGGGAAATATTGAAAAACTCGCTGAAAGTATCGATTATGTTCGCTTGTGTTATCGCTTTTTAAAAAGTGAAGATACTTCCTACCAAAAGAGTTTTCAAATAGACACTTTTAATAGCAATGATGTTATGGATTTAGCTAAGCTTCGTGTTATAGCTAATAGTTATCTAATTAAACTTGAAAGCAATAAAGAGTTATATTCTATTATTTGCTATAAAGATGATGATAAGGAAAATTCAACAGCGCTACTTTCTGCTGTTAAGAAGCTTCGTCAATATTTAATGAGAAAAGAAAACTTTGATGAGTTTTCTAAAGTATTTCCAATTATCTTATCAACATGTGCTTCAGCAAATAAACTACCATTAGAATTTAATTTATTTGACTTAGTTTTACTAGATGAATCAGCATCTTGTCCTTTAGTATCAGGTTTATCTCCTCTTATCCGCGGTAAAAGAGCTGTTTTATGTGGAGATAAAAAGCAACTAAAAGCATTTACCCTTATTGATCAAAGAATTAATCGAGGTCTAATGCAAAGATATAACATTTCTAATAAATATTCATATAACGAACTATCACTATTAGATTTTATCGAATATAAAGTTAATCCTTTTCCTTCTACTATGCTCAATGAACATTATCGCTGTCAAAAGGATATCATCGAATTTTGTAATAGAAATTTTTATGAAAGCAAGATGAAAATCATGACACCTAAAGATGATTTAGATCGTCATTTATTTGTTTATCAAATCAAAAACCATACAACTAACACCAATCATTCCGATGAAGAAGCAATATTTATAATAAACTATATCATCGATAATCATCTAGATCTCACTGATATAGGGATAATTACGCCTTTTGTTGTTCAAGCAAATAATATTAAAAAACATTTAAAAAAATATTTCCCAGAAAACTTCAATGATGTGAGTGTTGGAACTGTTCACTCATTTCAAGGAGATCAAAAAGATGTTATATTCTTTTCGCTTGGATGTCACGATAAAACATCAATTAGAACTTTAAACTCTTTTGTTTCTAAACCATCTTTAGTCAATGTTGCAATTTCGCGAGCCAAAAAACTTTTTATTGCTATCGGTGAATTTAATCTTTTTGAAGAAAATTATATCTATAATGTTAATTATTGGTTAAAACTTAAAAATTACGCTAAAGCTCTTAATACTTTTTCTTTAGTTGAATCTAATAAAGTTTATGAAAGTAAAAGTAGGGCTGTAACGAAAAAGAGTGGATTATCAAAAGCTGAAAGTGAATTCTATTCTACCCTTCATCAAATTTTATCTGTCTTAAAAGGAAAATATAAATTAGAAACTCATACATATTTAAGTGAAATAATTGATGACATTAAAGTTAAGGAAAACTTCAAAAATTATCACTTAGATTTTCTAATTAGAATTGAAGATACTGATAAAATGATTGGAATTGAACTAGATGGTGAGGAGCACTATTTAAGCAAAGAAAAAATACAAAATGATATGAAAAAAGACCGCCTATTATTAGCTTATCCTCACATTAAACTTTTAAGGTTCAAAAATGAAGAGAGACTTCTCTATACAAAAGTAAAGGATATAATCAAAGATACTATTCGCTCTTTATTAGATATTGAAACTAACGTTCTTTAGACTTATCCATTATTGCGTTCTTGATAAATTTCTTCATTGGAAGATGAACTATATTTGCTTCCATAAATTCATCTCCATAAACTTCGTATCCACGCTTTTTATAAAATTCAACCTGTTCTTTTTGCGCGTGCATAAAGATTGTAACGGGTGTATGTAAACGAGAAATCTTTTTTTCAACATAGGATAAAAGTTTACTTCCATATCCTAGTTTTCGATATTTCTTTATTACCGCAAATCTTTGAAGGATATAATTTTCTTGATCTTTTTTAACTCTTATTGTCGCTATCGGTTCATCATTTAAACTTAATAGGTAATTAGTTTCACCATCTTCTTCAAACTCATCTTCTAAACTAATTCCTTGTTCTTTAATAAACACTTCAAATCTAATCTTTAAACACTTAGCGTAATTACTTACATCACTAGCTTCTACTATTCTTATTCCTGCTCCATCGTTAAATCCGAGCTTATCAAACCATAAATCTGCGTGCTCTTTATTAGTTAGCATAGTTAAAAAATTATCGTAACTAAAGGGGAACTTCTCGTAATAATTATTAAGAAATTCCTTAAAGTACGCACGTTCACTAGTGTGATCATTTTTACATGTACTTTTTACGATTGGAATATTTTCTTGTTTTACTAAACCAATTATATCCTTTTCACGCGCATAAATAAGTGGTCTAATAAACTCTATCTGTGTTTTTTCTAAAAACATCGATGGGGCGAAAGTAGCTATTCTTCCACCATGAGTCATATTCATAAATAAAGTTTCAATCGCATCATCAGCGTGATGAGCAAAAGCAACTTTTTTAAATCCAAGTCTTTTACTAGCAGCATTAATCGATGCTTTTTTCATCCGTGAACAAATTGAACATGGTAATAAACCATCGTGTTGATGTTTTAGAAGAATTGGATAAACATCGCTAGCATCTTCAACTCTAAAATCTATATTCAATTTATGAAAAAATTCTTCAATTGAACTAATATCGTTTTTAGGAAATCCCAAATCTAGCATAACAGCAACGAAAGTAAAATCCTTCTCAGCAAATTTTTGATAAATGGACAATAAATAAGCGAGTGCCATGGAATCTTTTCCACCGCTAATGCCTAACATGATTTTATCGCCAGCATTAATCAAACCAAAATCATAATCAGCGCGACGAATTGCTGCTAATAGTTTTCTTTTAAAATCCATTAAGATAACTTCTTTTCTATTTCTTCTTTGACTGAACTAGCATTATTTCCGATAACAAGAGTTATCTTGTTTTCCATTAATAATGCTTTTATATCTAATCCCTCGCCGTTATATATTGAAGAATCCTTAACATGTAAGACTAAACGAGTCATTTTGCATTCTACTTCTGTTATATTTTCTATTCCTCCGCAAGCAGAAATTATTTTATCTGGAAGATCAACAAGTTCTTCTTCTCTTTTTTGTAAGCCTTTCTTTTCCTTGTTTTTTCTAACCATTTCCATGATTAAAAGAATTGCTCCACATAAAAGAAGCACTGCTCCTGAAATAATTAATCCAATTTGAGTCATGTCTAAACTATAAATCATTATCTTCCGCCTCCTATTTTATGATATCTTTTTTTACTTGTTTTCTCATTAAAATGCAATAGAGAAAATGAAACATTACTCGAGGTAACTACTATTTTATCACCACTTTTAATATTAAAAACAACGTTTCCATCTATAACTAATGTAGCATCCTCATTAAGAATATCAATCTTAACTATATCATTATTGGATATAACACCTGATTTAACAACATTTTCATCATGAGCAAAAAGAAGCGGTGCTAATAAATTAAAATAATAGACTTTTTCATCAAATATAATCGGTCCATTACACGATAATGATAATCCAGTTGACCCAAGTTTAGTTGAAAATAGAATTCCTGAACTCCGGCAGTTTTGTTTCATATGCTGCTTAATATCCATGGAAAAATTAATTACTTTTGAAACATTTACTAAGGAAACTTCATTAGCAGCAAAATATTCTTTATTATTAACTAAAACACTTAAAGGATAAAAGAATTCTTCTTTAATAGAATTAATCTTTACATTATTTAAATCATCTAAATTATCAAAATCACTATAAAAGCCAAGTGATCCAGCATCTTTAATTACAACATATTTCCCTTTAAAGCCAAAATGATTTAATGCTTTTAAAAGGGTTCCATCTCCGCCGATAACAAAATGAACATCATTTAGTTTTTCTTCAGTCAATTTGAATAAATGATTATAAAACTTGTCAATAGATTTCTCTACTATATCTTCGGAAATCTTTGATTTTGGATTGAGACTTATTGTGTATTTAGTATTTTTCATGTCAACTTGATTATCCTTCTTTATTAGTGTATCATAACTAAGAAGGAAATGCTTTCCTTTTTGAGGAGAAATATGAATAACAATATTGAAATTGAAGCAAAAGTTTTATTAACAAAAGACCAATTTGATAAGGTAATGAAAAATATCATTGGAAGTAAATACAAAGACCAATTCATTCAAACAAACCACTATATAGATTCTCCTGAAAGAATGTTGCGCCAACAAAATATAGCCTTACGTGTTAGAGAATTACGTGGAAATTATACTTTGACCTTAAAAACTCCTTTAGCAGAAGGTTTACTTGAGAAGAATCAAACATTAACACCTAGTGAAGCTTACGATATGATTAATTATAATAAATTCCCTTCTGGTGAAATTAAGGACTTCTTAGAATTACTTGATGTAGAAACAGATTCATTAAAAAGACTTGTAACGCTTTCAACAAAAAGAGTTGAAGCAAATTATAAAACTGGACTTTTAGCATTAGATGAAAATACCTATTGTGGAAAAGTTGATTATGAGTTAGAAATGGAAGATAGTTCCATGGCTCAAGCAAAAGTTTTAGTTGATGAAATTCTCAAAGGACTTGAAATAGATTATAAATTTAACACTGTTTCAAAGCAATCTAGAGCTATATCTGCTGTTACAGAATCATTAAAAAAATAAAGGCCAACTGCCACTTTTTT
>DNJQ01000131.1 GCA_003497225.1 Bacillota bacterium
ATACAAGTGAATAATTTATTTATACTCTATTCAAAGAAAAAAACTGCAAATAGTAAATCTATCTACAGTTTTATATTACTATATTTTATTTTGCTGTAATAATCAAAATAACAATCATTACTACTACAAAGACAATTAGTAGCGGAAGACCTAGCTTTAAATTGTTTGCCATAATATTTGACTTAACTTTAACACCCTGCTCAACAGTCAATTTCGGTGCCGCCCAGTTATTAAAGTAAGTTATTATTTTTATCCCCTCAATATCAAAAAAGATAACGCGAGAATCAACCACTTTTTGAATGCCGTTGAACTTTACTGGAGTTCCATTATCAACTGGTGAATACTCTTTTTGATTATAATAGGCTGCATAAGTTTTTCCTCTCTTTTTCAAAAAGATCTCTTTCTGTGTTCCATCTTGTAATGTTAACGTATATTTTGTTTTCATAATTAAATCCTTTCTGCGTCTTGAAGAGCTTGGTCATAATACACATAATTGAGCGATTCTGTGATGGATAATAGTGATAATGATATTATTAAATATAGATGATAGAACAACATGGAATTATCTGGATAATCTAACAGGATGAAATATACTGCTGTTTCAAAAATAATCAGTGCAAAGTTAATAGGCAAACAGATTTTTGATATCATTTTCCGATGTTCAATTGTGGAAGATAAATATGTTTTTCCTACTTCATTCAAATGGCACATGATATTTATTTGATAAGCAAATATAATAGTATTTAATATAGCTGCCACAATTAATACTACTACTGTATAGATATCATAAGGGAAAAATGCCGTAGGAATAACCGCAGCGAAGAAAATAAAGAACAATATACTAGTTATTAAAAATGCCTTGTAACTTTTCCCCTTCTTATTAAAAACCAAAATGTTCCTAATTATATTAACGTTATTCTCTACTTCTATTTCTTCAGCTAACTCCACCTCTTGTTCTGTTTCTTCCTTATTACTAAGTTCCAAATCTTCATTTAATAATTGATCCACACTAACTTTAAAAAGATTTGAAATTGTAATTAGCATTTTAACATCTGGAATGGATTTACACGTTTCCCATTTGCTCACAGCCTGGGGAGTTACATAAAGTTTTTCCGCTAATTCTTCCTGCTTTAAGTTCATCTTTTTTCTCATATACTTAATATTCTTTGAGAACAGCTCGTTTTTATCTGTATTTTCCATTGGACTCCTCCTTTCGCAAATTTATTATGACAATAGTATTTTAAATAAATCAACCAACAGTTGGTTGAATTACTCAACTGACAGTTTAGTGACACTTTATATTATAAATGGTTTTTATTTACATTGCCTAATATAGATTAAAATCAGTGTTTTTGGTGATAAATAATTTAAATTAAGGCAAAGAAAAAACTGCAGACAGTTTATCTATCTGCAGTTTATATTCTTATTTATTATTCAGCCATTTTTAAGATAGCTTTGTAACGTTTTTGAGCATCTTTACAAGATTTATCTAAGAGTTCTTCTGCGTGATCAGGATTGACCTTAGGAAGTTGAGAATAACGTGTTTGACACATTACGAAATCTCTAAATTGAGTGAAGTCAGGTTCCTTGCAGTCCATTTGTAATGGATTTTTTCCTTCATCAGCTAAACGAGGATCATAACGGAAGATTGGGAAGTAACCACATTCAACAGCCTTCTTCTCAATCATCATGGAGTTTGTAAGTCCACCTTTAATTCCGTGAGCTTGACATGGTGCGTAGCAAAGGATCAAGGATGGTCCGTTATAGCTTTCAGCTTCTTGGAAAGCCTTTAATGCTGCCATTGGATTTGCTCCTAAGGAGATTTGAGCAACATAGACATGTCCATAAGCCATAGCCATTAAAGCGAGATTCTTCTTAGCGGTCTTTTTACCAGCTGCAGCAAATTTTGCAATAGCTCCAGTTTGAGTGGATTTAGAAGATTGACCACCGGTATTTGAATAGACCTCAGTATCAAGAACCATGACGTTGACATCTTCTTCATTAGCTAGAACGTGATCTAAACCACCGTAGCCAATATCATATGCCCAGCCATCACCACCGACGATCCAGACTGATTTATCGAGGAGGTCATTCTTAAATTTAAGAACTTCCTTGATTCCTTCACACTTACTGTGTTCAATCTTACTAACTAAATCAGCAAGTATTGTTCTTACATGTTTTCTATCTTTGATGTGTTGTTCATAATCTTCAATTAAAGTTTTAAGATCATCTTCAACTTCACCTTTATGTTGTTCAAGGATTTCAACGATTTGATTCAAACGATAGTCAACTGCAACTCTCATTCCAAATCCATATTCAGCATTGTCTTCAAATAGTGAGTTGGCCCAAGCCACACCTTCACCATTCTTATCAGTTACAAATGGTGTTAATGGTGTTGAACCATTATAAATTGAAGAACATCCTGTTGCGTTAGCTATTAACATATCTTTACCAAATAGTTGGGTAGCTAAGCGGTAATATGGAGTTTCACCACATCCTGCACAAGCGCCGGAGACTTCGTGATAGGTAGGTAAGAATGCTGCACCTTTAACCATATTTACTGGGAATAAGTCAGTTCTGGCATCGGTTTCTTTATAAAGAATATCAGCGGCCTTTTCGTGATGGAATTGGCTCTTAGCTTCAACCATCTCTAAGGCTTTCACACCCTTCTTACCAGGACATTGAACATAACATACACCGCAACCAACACAGTTCATCGGTGAAACTTGAATTCTGAACTTAAGTCCTTTGGTATTTGGACCACCCATTAAATCAAGCACATCTTCTCTTTCATCTTCAGGGAGTTTGGCTACTTGTTCATCAGTTAATGCGAAGGCGCGAATGGTGGCGTGAGGACAAGCGAAGGCGCATTGATTACATTGAATACAATTTTCTTTGTGCCACACTGGAACACGATCAGCGATAGCTCTCTTCTCTTTATAGGTGATGTTATTCTTCATCGTTCCATCGAGAAGTTCATATTCCATAAACTTACTTACAGGTAAATCGTAACCATCAAGAGATCCGATAACATCGACATAACTATCGAAGTAATCATCACCGGTTGAAACGTGAGTTGAAGTAACTTGAAGTTTGCTCCAGTTAGGATCAACTTTAACTTCGTGTAAACCTTCATCACCAGCATCGATGGCTTTGTAGTTCATTTCAACTACATCATCACCCTTTTTAGCATAGGACTTCTTGGCGAATTTCTTCATCCAATCCTTAGCTTCATCATAAGGCATGATGTTTTGATTTAAATAGAAGAATGATGCTTGTAAGGTGGTATTGGTGTGACGTCCCATACCAATTTCACTAGCAATCTTATTAGCATTAATAATATAGAACTTAGCGTGCTTATCGGCTAATTGCTTTTTCATTCTATTTGGCATAGCCTTGATAAGTTCTTCATCGCTCATATCAGTATTAAGTAAGAATGTTCCACCATTTTTAAGGTTCTTTAACATATCAAACTTAATGATATAAGAATCTAATGAGCAAGAGATGAAGTCAGCATCTTCAACATAATATGTTGATCTAATTGGATCTTTACCAAAGCGTAAGTGACTTCTTGTTACTCCACCGGCTTTTCTTGAATCGTAAGCGAAGTAAGCTTGAGCATATTGATGAGTTGCATCACCAATAATCTTAATAGAAGATTTATTAGCGGAAACTGTACCATCACTTCCTAAACCATAGAACAAGCAGGAAGTATATTTATTATTGATGTGATATGATTCATCAACATCGAGGGAAAGATGAGTTACATCATCGTTGATACCAACGGTGAAGGAATTCCAATTCTTCTTCGCATCGAGGAAATCATAAACAGCCTTAATGTGTTTAGGTTGGGTATCTTTACTTGATAGTCCATATCTTCCGCCTAAAACAACATCGATTTTTCTCTCGCCTTGACGCAAAGCCGCAACAACATCTAAGTATAAAGGTTCGCCGATAGCGCCTGGCTCTTTAGTACGATCCAAGACAGCAATCTTCTTTGTTGTTGCTGGAATGACTTTGAGAAGGTGTTCGACTGAGAATGGACGATAAAGATGAACCTTTACCATACCAACTTTTTCACCCTTAGCCATTAAATCATCGATAACTTCGTGGATTGTCTCAGTGACAGAACCCATAGCAATGATGACCTTAGTGGCATCTTTAGCACCATAATAAACAAATGGTGCATATTCTCTTCCTGTCATCTCTGAAACAGTCTTGAAGAGTTTTTCTGCTTCTTTAACAATATTTTCTTCGTGAGGGTTTTGAGCTTCTCTACCTTGGAAATAAATATCATCGTTTTCTGCACCACCACGGGTTACAGCGTGACAATGAGGATTTAAAGCCTTAGTTCTAAACTCTTCAACTTTCTTCATGTCGAGAAGACTGACCCAGTCTTCATCAGAAACGAATTCAACATTTTGAATTTCGTGACTTGTTCTAAATCCATCGAAGAAATGGATTACTGGTGATGAAGAATTGATAGCGAGCAAGTGTGCCATAGGTGCTAAATCAGCGATTTCTTGAACTGAATGAGCGCAAAGCATTGCTGCACCAGTTTGACGCACGGCATAAACATCTTGATGATCACCAAAGATTGATAATGATCTTGTCGCTAATGAACGTGCTGCGACATGAACAACTGCTGGAAGTAATTCACCGACCCACTTATATATATTTGGGATCATGAGTAGTAAACCTTGCGAAGCAGTATAGGTTGTAGCAAGTGATCCGGCTTGTAAAGCTCCATGAACTGCACCGGAAGCGCCGCCTTCACTTTGTAATTCAGTAACCTTAACTAAATTACCGAATGCATTCTTCTTTCCTTGTGAAGAATATACATCAACTAATTCCGCCATCGGAGATGATGGTGTAATAGGATAGATAGCAGCTACTTCAGTAAAGATATAACTGGCAAGAGCTGCTGCAGTATTGCCATCCACCGAAAGGAATGACTTTTTAACTTCTTTCATTTGACCTCCTAATATCCATCACATAGTATAATTTAAAGAGAGATGTTTTTCTAGATGCTTTTGAACATTTTATTATAATAATTACTAATATTAATAAAATATTTTGAGTTTAAATAATTTATTCGCCAATAAAGACATAAAAAAGGACCTCTACGGCCCTTTTTAATAAGTTTATTTAATTAAAGTTTTTTGCTAATTCTTTGATGTAGTCTTTAACTTTCTTGCTCATGTCCGCTCGGCGGAGAGAATAATCTATCGTTGCTTTAACGTATCCGAATTTATCTCCAACATCATATCTAGTTCCAACAAAGTCACAAGCGTAGACTGGTTGATGGACCATCAAATCACGAATAGCATCCGTTAGTTGAATCTCACCATTTTTTCCTGGTTCAGTATGACTTAGAATATCAAATATTTCTGGAGTTAAGATATAACGTCCTAAGACTGCATAGTCACTTTCAGCTTTATCAATATCTGGTTTTTCAACCATATCAACAACTTTAAATAACTTTTTACCATCTTTAACTTCGCGGCTTGGAGTTACAATTCCGTATTTATTAACTTCAGTGTGTAAAACTTCTTGAACACCTAAAATTGAACAAGTTTTTTGATTATATGCTTCAACTAGTTGTAATAGTGCTGGTTTTCCTTGGTTAACAACCATATCATCTCCAAGCAAAACTGCAAAAGGTTCATTTCCAACAAATGTCCTTGCACACAAGATTGCATGGCCTAATCCTTTAGGCTCTTTTTGTCTTACATAATGAATATTTGCTAAAGATGCAACTTGTCTTATTAAATCAACTAAATCGTTTTTACCTGCTTCTTTTAAACGCATTTCTAGTTCATAGTTGAGGTCGAAGTAATTCTCCATGGAATGCTTATTAGAATTCGTTATAATCAAAATCTCATCTATTCCAGATTTAACTGCTTCTTCAACGATAAATTGAATAGTAGGAGTGTCAACAATAGGCAACATCTCTTTCGGCATCGACTTTGTTGCCGGTAAAAATCTTGTTCCTAATCCAGCCGCTGGAATAATTGCCTTCTTTACTCTTTGCATATTTACTCCTAAATTATCTACGCTTCGGTAATAGCGTGATAAATTGATACTATCGCGCCAATTTCTACTAACATTCCTGTTTTATATGTTTCTGATGTGCTTGGGAATCTATTTAATTTTGTCTCTGGATCTTTTCCAGTCCAGTACTTAAATGTGCTAGAATTTGTTCCGCTAGAAAAATCTAACGAGTCAAATCTAACATTTGAGCCGGAGCCTTGTGGATATAAAAGTTGAGTTTTATCTTCATTGAAGATATTTGGATGAGAGATTAAAGTGTAATAAACATCTTCAAATTTCTTTTCCTTAAATTGTTCAAAGAAAATAGTTGTTCCATCTTTAATATCTTTTTTAGCTTCATCTCCCCAGGCATCTTTTATATATAAGAGATTTTTATTATCAGTATTCCATCCGATGGATTTAATAACATTATTTTCAGCATGAATTTTTACTGAAAATACAAATTTTTGATCTTTAATCTTTTCCCCGCCTTCAGTAGTTGTTGAAGAACCAAGTTTTGATTGTGTAAACTCTCCAACTAAATCACCAGTATAACCGGTACGAAGTTTTCTTTCAGAAGCGTGTCCACAAGAAGTTAAAGCTAATAGTGGAACAGCCATTAAAAGTGCAAATCTCTTTTTCATTTAGTTTTCTCCTTTATTGAGCTTATCTAAATCAAACTCTTCTACTTCAACACCCATAGCTTTTCTAAGATTTATGTAATTGAGATATTTTGTTCTTTTAATAATGTTAAACATATCGTAGAACCAAAATACGAGAAGTCCGCCGAGTGTACAAAGTTTTGTTACACCAGTTCTAGTATCTCCAATATAGAATCTATCTACACCGAATATACCTATAATTGAAAGTAGTTGAGCTACCCAAGGTTTCTTCATTTTATGCATTTGAGCAATAGTTGCTTCAACCAATTTGGGATCTTTAGCCGTTGTTTCTTGATATAACTGTTCAAGTTCCTCAAATTTTTCTCTCGGAAGTGTTTGTTCAGCAATTTTTAATAGTTTAGAACTACTTGTATTATTTCCATCCATAATCAATACGAGCCTTTCTTAGTTGTATTATATCAAAGCGCTTTCTTAAAATAAACTAAAAAAATTATTTTTAAGTTTTTTATGTTGATAATAAAAGAAAAATATGCATTAACTATAACCTAATATTTATTGATTTAGCTCTTCCATTCGCGTAAAATATTAATTGCGGAGGACATTATGAAAGAAATAAGTTTTAAAGTTACCAACCCCCAGGGCCTCGTGTCTCGTAAAGCCGCAGAATTAGTTAGTGTTGCGAATAAATATAGTTCTTCTATAACATTAGTTACTGCTAATGAAACCGCAGATTTAAAATCAATAATGAATGTTTTTGGCATCACAGTTGATACTGGAGATACACTTTTAATAAAAATTGAAGGTAAGGATGAAGAAGAAGCCTTAAAAGGTTACGAAAGACTTTTTGCTTCAGTTACATTTTAATTTTTAGATTTATTAATGCAGCATTCCGCTGCATTTTTATTTGTAAAAAAACATAACATTAGTGTGCGCTCATATATCATTTTAAATAAGTCGAATCTCAGACATAATTATTTTGAAATTAAAACCAAAACAAAAAAGGAAATTATTAGTGTTATTAAAGCTAATGCTTATGGTCATGGAATAAAAGAAATTAGCAAAGAATTATCTTATATGAATTGCCCTTTCTTTGTTGTTGCATCTTTACAAGAAGCAATAACAACAAGAAAGAACCTCATTTATGTTCCAATTCTTCTATTAGAAAACACTTCTGATTTACGTGTTATTTTGTCTTTAAAAATTACCTTAGCAATAACTTCCATGGAACAGTTAATAACTCTTTCAGGCACAAATTATCCAATAATGATTCAACTTTGTATAAATATTGGTATGAACCGTGAAGGAATTTTACCTGAAGAAGTCCCGGTAGCTTTAGAAACAATAAAAAAATCTAAACTAAAACTTATGGGTATCTATGGACACCATTCTGGGTCTAATAAATACGAAATAGAATGTGAAGAACTTAATACCGCTTTATCATCTTTTGAGCAAAGAATCTTCTTTCACCATAAAGCCACTCCAACGCTTTCTTTAAAAGATATAAATGAGCAGGATAAATATTTAAGAATTGGTGGCGCTCTATATGGATTATCTAAAATTGATGGATTTGATCTTAAACCAGTTTTATTTTTAAATGCTCCGATATGTTACATAAAGGAAATTGAAGAAAATACTTCCATTGGCTACGATGATGGAAGTATAAGTAAAACAAGTGGTGTATTAGTTACCATACCATTTGGTTATGGAGATGGGTGGTCAAAAAGACTTAGTATACTCTGCTATTATAAGGGAAAAATCTATCATTCTTGTGGTGGAAGAATGATGAACCATACATTATTTATATTTGATAAAGAATCTGACCCTAAAATAGGTGATGATGTAGAACTCATTGGACCACATCTAAGTGTATTTGATCTTGCTAAAGAATACGATATGATTCCCTATGAAGTTACAACCTTGCTTTCATCACAATTAAAAAGAATAGTAGAAAAATAAACTTAATCTCCCAAGATGGCCGGCTCAATTCCGACCAGATGGGAGGAATTGAGCTAAGAAGAGGCTACACTAGTAAGGGAACACACTCGCTTAATCCATGGAATAGAAGTGATGCAACATATAGTATTTGCATGATCAATTTAGGAAACAATTCCAATAGCAGATTAGAAGTTGTTTCTACGCTAAACTGCCTTAATATAAGCTTTTTTAACTATTATTATGAATACTAGGGTCAAAAA
>DNJQ01000001.1 GCA_003497225.1 Bacillota bacterium
TGGCGTTTATTTTTTAAATTGATTCATCATTCCTGGATTACGTTTTAATGTACTAGACATTTGAGTAATCTGTTTTTTCATTTGATCGTATTTATCCAAAAGTCTATTGACATCAGCAGATGTCATTCCTGATCCTGAAGCAATACGTACCTTGCGTGAGTTTTTAATTATACTAGGATGCTTTCTTTCTTCAACAGTCATAGAATTAATAATGTTTTCAATTCTTCTTAGTTCTACTTCTACTTTCTTTGTATCATCTTCTGATACTTTTGGCATCCCGGGTAACATTCTTAAAATCTTACCAAAAGGTCCCATTTTTCTCATTTGCTTCATAAGATTAAGCATATCAGTTAAATCAAATAAACCATTAGCAATGCGCTTAGTTGTTTTCATTGCCACTTCTTCATCAATGTTTTCTTGTGCTTTTTCAATAAGAGAAATGACATCACCCATGCCTATAATTCTATCGGCCATTCTATCGGGGTGGAAAACTTCTATATCACTTATTTTTTCACCAACGCCAGCAAATTTAATTGGAATACCAGTTAAGTGCTTAATGGATAAAGCTGATCCACCACGTGAATCACCATCAAGTTTACTCATTACTAAACCAGTAATCTTAAGTTTTTCATTAAATGTTGTTGCAACATTAACAGCATCTTGACCGGACATAGCATCAACTAAAAGAAGAATTTCAGTTACTGGAACAGTATTAACTATTTCTTGAAGTTCTTTCATTAATGGCTCATCTATTTGAAGACGTCCAGCGGTATCAATAATAACTACATCGTTTTTATTTTGTAAAGCTAATTCATATCCTTTTTTAGCAATGTTTGGTGGTGTGGTTCCTGTTCTATCAGAATAGATATCAACATTGATTTGTTTAGCTAAAATTTCAAGTTGATCAATAGCGGCAGGACGGTAAATATCACCAGCTACTAATAAAGGTTTCTTTGCATTTTTTCTCTTGAGTAAATTTGCTAATTTAGCGGCTGTTGTAGTTTTACCTGTACCTTGTAAACCTACCATCATAATGATAGTTGGTTTTCCAACGTTAAATTTTAATTCAGTATCACCGCTACCTAATAGTTCAGCTAATTCATCACGAACAATTTTAACAAACATTTGTCCAGGGGATAATTTAGTTAAAACGTTTTGTCCTATAGCTTTTTCTTTAACACTATTAACAAATTCTTTGACTACTTTAAAATTAACATCAGCTTCAAGCAAAGCGAGACGAACTTCACGAAGCATTTCGTCCATATTGCTTTCAGTGATTCTTGCTTGTCCTTTAAGTTTTTTGAAGATGCGCTGCATCTTATCAGTCAATGATTCAAATGCCATAATTTAATAACTCCTTTATTTCTTCAATAGTTTCTTTGTTATCACTACTAGTTATATCGTCTAATTTCTTTTCAATTTGATGATATTTTAAAAGAAGATGTAGAGTATCTTCATAGTGATCTAATTTTGCTAGCACAGTTTTTATAGTGTCACCAACTGCGCTTCGTGAAATCGAATGATTCTCTCCAATTTCACTAAATGATAAATCATCTGCTAGGTATTCTTCTAAGATGTTTTTTTGTTTATCAGTGAGAAGTTTACCATATAACATAGATAGTGATAAATAGTAATTTTTCTTTTCTAGTTCGTTTTTCATTACATCACCCAAATAATTAAATCAAAGAGCAGGAATGAAATTGCAAATGTACAGGCTAGGGTGTGATATTGCGGTATGAAGAGAAAACGTGAACGAAGTGGTCGGGGAAGACAGAAGATGGGGTAAACAAAAGCTATAATTAAAGAAACGAGCATTTCAATTAAATAATAATTCTCAGTGAACATACTTAGAATATAATTTAATCCGAGTTGAGCGATAAATAAGAAAATGAGTGCACCGAAAAAGCTCATTCTTCTTCACCTCCAAGCAATAAACCGTAAAGATAATTGTCTAAGTCAAATTCAGTAAGGTCATCAAACTTTTCACCTAGACCAATAAAACGGACGGGCACACCTAGTTCATCACGGATAGATAATATAATTCCACCTTTACTTGTTCCATCCATTTTGGTTATTACTACTCCAGTTAAATCGGTACATTCTTTAAATACTTTGGCTTGAATAACACCATTTTGTCCGGTATTAGCATCGACCACAAGGAAGACCTCGTGTGGTGCTTCGGGGATAATTTTTTGAACGACTCTTTTAATTTTCTTTAGTTCGTCCATTAAATAAGATTTATTCTGTAAACGGCCAGCGGTATCGATTATAACTAAATCATAGTTATCATCTTTGGCTTTTTTTACGCCTTCATAAACGACTGAAGCTGGATCACCATTTTCTTTTCCTTTAACTAGAGGAACATTTAATCTTTGAGCCCAAACTTCAAGCTGCTCGGTCGCAGCGGCTCTAAAAGTATCACCAGCGACTAAAAGAACCTTCTTTTTTCTATCTTGATATCTTTTAGTTAATTTAGCGATGGTAGTAGTTTTACCTGAACCATTAACACCAACCATTAATAAAACAGTTGGACCACTTGAAACAAATTGAACATCAGTTTTAATATCTTCGCCGCGGTTAGCGTAAGAAATAAACATTTTATCGATAAGAAGTTCGTTGATTTCTTCAGGCTTATCTAAATGTCTAGTCGCTGCTTCTTTTTCAGTTTCATTCAATATTTCTGAAGTTAAACGCACACCAACATCGGATTCGATAAGAATTTCTTCTAGATCATCAAAATAATCGCTATTTATAGCAACATACTTCTTTTCAAGACGTTTTAATCTACTAGAAAAATTTGCGCAGGATTTATCTAAACCCGCGACATATTTTTCATGTACTTCTTCGTGTTTTTTTCCTTTAAACTTTTCTTTTAAAAATTTTATTAGTCCCATTACTGTATTCTCCTTCTCAAAGCGTCGGAAGCTGCTTCTTTTTCAGCGTGCTTTTTGCTGCTACCTTGCCCAGTTCCTAAAACTATTCCATTAAATACTACTTCTACTATAAAGTGTTTGTTTTGTGCGTTACCTTCATCCAATATAACGCGATATTCAATTTTACCTTTTCCTTCAGCTTGTAATACTTCTTGAAGATGAGATTTAGGATCTTGAAGATCTTCCGGTTTTAAAGCTTTTATACCAGGAAGGAATATTAAGGTTATGATTTCCTTAGCTTTTTCATATCCTTGATCAAGATAAACAGCGCCAAGAAGTGCTTCAAACATATCTTCTAAAAGTTTTGAACGATCAAGAGTATTATTTAGTTCACCTTTTGAAAGATTAGCATAATCGAGCAAATTAACTTTTTGTGATATCTCTGATAGGGTCTCGCCATTAACAAAGTAAGATCTGGTTTTAGAAAGAAATCCTGATCTTTCATTAGGAAATTGTTTATAAAGAAGATCAGCGATAACTAAATCTAATACACTATCTCCGATATATTCTAATCTATCATAGTCTTGAATATTTTCATTTTGATGTTCGTTTTTATATGAAGCGTGTGTTAAAGCCGCGGTATAAAGACTTATATCCTTAGGTTCAATAGAGAAAAAATCAAACAACTTTTGATAAAGTGTATTCATCTAAACTCCTCTTTAATCTTTTCGACGATATTTGCTTCACACATGTTATAAGCTAAAATTAGTGCGTGCTCAAAGGAATAGCCATCGCTATTTCCGTGAGCTTTAACTACAACCTTATTAAGTCCTAAAGTAATAGCTCCACCTATTTTTTTGTAATTCATTATTTCTTTCATGTGTTTAATTTGTTTTCTAACTAAAAGATATGAAAGTTTTGTTAATATCGAGTGATGGAAAGCCTTGCTCAATAAAGTTGACATGTTTTTAGCCATTCCTTCGCTGGCTTTAAGATAGATGTTGCCAGGAAAACCTTGACATACAACGACATCACAATTTCCGCTCATAACTTCTCTAGCTTCAACATTGCCTTTAAAGTTTAAACTTTCATCAGCTTTCATTAATGCATAAGCATCTTTTATTTCTTGAGGACCTTTTCCTTCTTCTGTACCATTGTTTAAAATGTAAACACCAGGTCTATCTAGTTTCCATACGGAATTAGCATAGATAGAACCAAGTTTAGCAAAGCAGTGAAGGTCTTCAGCACTATTGTGATTTGAAGCGCCTATATCAAGTATCGCAACCTGCTTTCCTTCAATCATTGTTAAAAATGGAGCACAAAATCCAGCTCTTCTAACACCTTCAATGTTTTTAATTATAAGTGTCGCTCCAGTTAAAAATCCACCAGTTGACCCAGCAGAAACAACAGCGTCATAATCATTTTTAGCCGTGTCGCTTAATGCGCAATACATCGATGATTCTTTTAAACGTAAAAATTCTAATGAACCAACTTCCATGGGAACAATTTGTGTCGTATTATGAATATAAACATTTTCTTCAGAAAATAGTTTGGATAAAATTGTTTCATCACCATAAAGATGAAGCTCAATATCATTGTGATTTTTTAAAAATGCTTTAACACCTTCTGCTAATGCCTTAGGACCTAAATCTGATCCCATCATATCTATAGCCATTTTTATCATGATTATCACCTCATATATATTAATATATCATTTTTATAATATTAAGTCATTAATACTATAAGTATTTGCTTAATGTCGGAATAACTTCTTTCATATCTATTTCTTCATA
>DNJQ01000020.1:0-2583 GCA_003497225.1 Bacillota bacterium
AACACTTTTTGACCCTAGTATTTCCATTATAATGGTTCAGCATTCGTGCCAAAATACAATATAAAGTACTATTTAGGTGCCATCCAAAGTGTGACAATTCAATGGAATTCTGAAACAGGAAAAAACGCTTACGGAGGCCTCGGAACCCCCGAAAAAAGTGGCAGTTGGCCTAATTTTTTTTGATTATTGCTTCAGCATCATTGATTATTGTTAACTTAAAGTGATAGAATTTAGTGTACTTATTTTGAGGTGAATATATGTCTTTAAAAGCTGGTATTGTTGGGCTTCCTAATGTAGGTAAATCTACATTATTTAACGCCATAACTCATTCTAATGTTATAGCAGAAAATTATCCTTTTGCTACTATTGATCCTAATAGTGGGGTTGTTCCTGTAGTAGATGAAAGATTTGATAATTTAGTTAATATCTTTAATCCTAAAAGACAAGTTAAAGCTACATTTGAATTTACTGATATTGCTGGTTTAGTTAAAGGTGCTAGTAAAGGTGAAGGTTTAGGTAATCAGTTTTTAGGTAATATCCGTAATGTAGATGCAATTATTCATGTAGTAAGATGTTTTAAAAATGGAGATATTATTCATGTAGAAGGTGATATAGATCCTTTAAGAGATATAGAAACTATTAAATTAGAATTGATCTTATCTGATGTAGATCTTTTAAATAAAAGATTAGCTAAAGTACAAAAGAAAGCGCAAATGGGTGCAGATCCAGATTCAGTATTTGAAAAGAATTTAATAGATAAGTTATTAAAACCTTTAATGAATGGTGAATGGCCAGGTTGTAATTTTCCTTTAACATTAGAAGAAAAGAAACTTGCTTCATCATTTAATTTATTAACATTAAAACCAGTTATATATGTAGGTAATGTTAGTGAAGATAGTTATGCTGATCCTTTGAGTGATGAACAATTTTCTAAAGTTTTAGATTTAGCAAAAAAAGAAGGAACTATAGCTATACCTATTTCTGCTAAAGTAGAAGAAGATTTATCTAAATTATCTGAAGAAGATAAAAAAGAATATCTTGCCTTATTAGGAGCAAAATCATCTGGTTTAGATATTTTAGCTAAAGCAGCTTATGATATCTTAGGTTTAAAAACTTTCTTTACTGTAGGAAGTGATGAAGTACGTGCATGGACTTTTACTGATGGAATGAAAGCCCCTCAGTGCGCGGGCATCATTCACTCAGATTTTGAACGCGGATTTATTAAAGCAGAAGTTTATAATTATACAGATATAATGGAACATCAAAGTGAAGTAGAATTAAGACAATTAGGAAGGATTCAAACTGTCGGCAAAGACTATTTAGTTAAAGATGGCGACATAATGTTTGTTAAATTTAATGTATGAAAATTAAAACTGGTATTTCTTATGATATACATAAAATCACAAGAGATGGAAATGTAATAAGATTAGGTGGAGTAGATATAAAGGCAGGATATTCTCTTTTAGCTCATAGTGATGGAGATGTTGTTTTTCATGCTCTAGCTGAATCTATTTTAGCTAGTTTAGGTTTAGAAGATTTAGGAACATATTTTAATGATAAAGATTTAAGTATTAAAGGTATTGATTCTTCTATTATCTTAAATTTTGCATTAAGTAAAATGAATGAAAAAGGATTTAGTATAGGTAATATCTGCTTGCACATATTTATGGAACAACCTAGATTAAAAGAATATAAAGAAACCATTAAAAATAATATTGCTAAGTTATGTAATATTGATAAAGATAATATATCTATTCACGCTGGAACATCAGAAGGACTTGGACCAGTTGGAGAAAAAAGAGCAGTTGCTTGTTTAGCTAATATTTTAATTTATAGCAAGTAAATTTTTTATTTAAATTCTTTGTATAATAAGCATCTTTTTATGATTCATTAATTTACCATAAAACTTTATAACCCCCATAACCCCTTGCTTAAGTTTTATAAAGGGGGTTATAGGGGTTATCACTGAAGACTGCCTTATTCAGTAAAAAAAAGAGCAATAGTTTTATTCTTATTTATAGTAAGTAAAACTTTTAGTTTCAGCTTTTGAATTATATAAAACAAACGGCTCTAAGTTATTAGTAGAATAATAAACATCTTTTTTATGTTCCATTAATTTATCTGCAATAGGTCTAAATACTATTTTACTTATATTAGTTTGATATAGTTTACTATTATCATCAGTACCTACATATACACCTATGGTATACATAGGATTATAACCAATTACAAAACTTGAACTATCTGTAGATCCTGTTTTAACTCCAAATCTCTTTGAAGTTTGATTATATAGCATTGTGGGTGTAGCATAGGTCTTTAATGCTTTATCTTGAGTAGAAAGAAGCATATAACTCATTATCCTTGATTTTTCTTCATCAAATAATCTGAGTGATTTACTACCTGTATAATAAGACTTTCCATTTATAGAATATTCATTATAAAAACGTGGTGAAGTATATATTCCATTATTAGCTAAAGCATTATAAATAGAAGTTAATTGCATTAAAGATAGAGAAAAGGAACCTAAGGCATTAGTTATATTATTTTCTATTTTTATATTTATTGCACTCAATCTATTTGTTA
>DNJQ01000020.1:2799-3337 GCA_003497225.1 Bacillota bacterium
TATTTGTTAACTGATCTGTACCTAATATTAAAGCAAGTTTTGAAGCATAGATATTATCAGAAAGAGCTAAGGCTTCAACCATATTAACTTTTCTATAAGCGTATAGTTCATTATTATTTTGTGGAGCAAAAACAATATCATCACCTAAATAAAAACTTTCTGGCTCAGATACAAAGGAAGAGGATGGGGTAAAACCTTCTTCTAAAGCAATGGTATAAAGAATTGGCTTTACTGTAGAACCTATAGCTTTACTAGAAGAAAGAACACGATTAAATCCATCAACACTTTTTCCTCCTATTATTCCTAATACATTTCCGGTCTCGGGTTGCATTACTACAACACCTATATTAGTTGCTTCATCAAAAGAAACACAAGATACTATATCTTCTAAAATATTTTGTACATAAGGATCTACACTACTAGATACTGATATTCTATTTTTATCTACTGAAATACTACTTTTAGTTAGGTTTTCATAAATACTTTGGTTATACCAAGAAGTATTATGAGTTATTTGATTTACTTCATCAAATGAAGG
>DNJQ01000004.1 GCA_003497225.1 Bacillota bacterium
AATTTTCATGCGTAATTACTAATGCCCAATAGACAAAAATTGATTATTATTTTATAATAATTATTTGGAGGTTAGTATGGCAAAAGCGTTGAGTGGAATTAAACCTACAGGGGGTTTAACAATTGGCAATTATTTAGGAGCTCTTAGACATTTTAAGAACTATCAAGAAGATAATGAACTATTTATTTTTGTTGCAGATATGCACGCCCTAACACTTCCAATAGATCCGGATTATTTAAAAAAGAATATTTACGATATAGTTGCACTTTATCTTGCCGCTGGACTTGATCCTAAAAAGACAGTGCTTTTTAGACAAAGTGATATAAATGAAGTTGGTCAATTAAATAGCATTATTGCTAATTATATTTATATGGGTGAATTATCAAGAATGACCCAGTTCAAAGAAAAATCTAGAGCATTAAATAATAAAGAGATTGGCGTTGGATTATTTACTTATCCTGTTTTAATGTCAGCTGACCTTTTGTTATATGATACGGAAGTTTGTCCTGTTGGTGAAGATCAAGTTCAACACGTCGAACTTGCGCGTGATATAGCAAAGAGAATTAATTCTCGTTACAAGAAAAAGATATTCAATATTCCTCACGCAGTAGTTAGTGGTGTTGGTAAAAGAATAAAGAATTTACAAGACCCAACTAAAAAGATGAGCAAATCTGATGAAAGAGGAAGTAAAGGCGTGATCTATTTAATTGAAGATGATGAAAAAAGCATCCGTAAAAAGATTATGTCGGCTGTTACTGATTTAGGAACAGAAGTAAAGTATGATGAAAAAAATAAACCTGGAATTAGTAATTTAATTCAAATATATTGCACCTTCACCAATAAAACTATTGAAGAAGCAGAAAAGATATTTGCTGATAGTAATTATGGTAATTTCAAAAAATGTGTTGCTGATGCAGTGCTGAATGAACTTTTACCTTTTAAAGCAAAATATGAAGAGTACCGTTCTAATATGGATTACCTTAATAGTGTTTTATTAGACGGAGCGGAAAGAGCTAGAAAAATAGCAGAAGTGGTTTTAAAAAGAGTTAGATCTACTGTTGGATTAATATGATTAGGATGTTTTAGATGAAAAAGAAGTATTTAATTGCGTTAGACATGGATGGCACCTTGCTCAATAGCCAAAGGGAAATATCGGAGGCTACAAGAGAATATTTGAAAGGTCTTAATAAAGAGGGTTACCCGATAGTTATTACTTCCGGAAGACCTTTAAGAGCGATAAAACCATATTATGAAAGCATGTCCTTAAATTCACCGATAATTTGTTATAACGGAACATATATTTATAGTCCAAATGATAAGAGTATTGAAGAAAGACATCTTTTACCTTGCACAGTTATTAAAGATTTAATTAAGTTTATCGGTGAAGAAAATTTTGAAAATATATTATGTGAAAATGATAAAGACATTTATATGCTCAAAACCAATGATGCCTTACTAGGATTCTTTTGGAAAGATGGAATGAATATTCATTATGGTTCATTCGATGATATGAATGAAAATATGTACATCATGATTATTCAAATGAAAGATCATAATTTTGATGATAAACTTGTTAAGATAGGTTTCTCTTATCCAAATTTAGGCATAAGATTTTGGTCCGGAGAAGGATTAACTTCGGAACTATATTTTTTAGAATACAATAAAGCAGCGGCTTTAAGATCCGTTGCTAATAAGTTAGGTGTTAGTATGGAAAATATTATTGCCTTTGGAGATGCGGAAAACGATTTAGAAATGCTTGAAGAATGTGGAATTTCAGTAGCGATGAAAAATGCTAAAGACAATATTAAAAATCAAGCTAAATATGTTTCATTAGAAGACAATGATCACGATGGAATAAAGTTAACGCTTGAATATTTATTAAGGAATAATAAATAAAGTAATATATATCTAATATTAAGTTTTATATTTAACTGAAATAGATTACAATTATAATATGAATGAACTAAAGATAGGACTTGTCCTTCCCGGTGGTGGAGCTCGAGGAGCATATCAATTAGGTGTGATGTTAGCACTAAAAAAATATGGTCTTTTAAAACATATTAAAGCAATTTCGGGTGGATCTATCGGTGTATTTACAATGATGTGTTTTTTAATGAGAGATTTTTATAAAGCTTATAACACTTTTAAAGAAATGAATTCTCAGCGCGTTTTAGGCTATAAAAAAGGTTTTATAAATAAATTACCTATTAAAGGAAATGGGTTCTTTTCACGAGGACCTTTGATTTCATTTATTAATCAACATTTTGATTTAGCTAAATATGTTGATACCAAAATTCCACTTTATGCTTCGGTTGCTAAGGTTAATAAAACTGGTTTAAAAACAACATATTCACCAGCATATTTTAGGTTAAATAATTTAAGTCACGAAAGAGTATTATCAATTCTTTTAGCAACTTCAGCTATTCCACGTGTTTTCGATGAAGTTTTAATAGGTGGAAATAAATACGTCGATTGTCTTAAAGCGGATAATGAACCATTTTTGCCTTTAACATCTCACGACATTAATGCATTATTTGTTATTCCTTTAACTTCTTCCCACAATTTAAAAAAGTATAGTAAAGTTAATATTCCTGTTGTTGATTTTGAGTGCAGTGAATTAAGAGAATCTCCAATCATAAATATGATTGATTTTGAAACTGAAAAAGTTGATTTATATCTTAACTGTGGATACTTTAATGGTTT
>DNJQ01000146.1:0-430 GCA_003497225.1 Bacillota bacterium
GCTCGAAAAGGGCCGCTCGCCGGAAACGAAAAAAGTGGCAGTTAGTCATTTACCTTCTTCTTTTTTCTAAACACTAAGTTAAATATCACTATCAACAAAACCCCTGATGCAGCTACCGATGTTAAAATTATAAATAATAAGTTATATGAAAAGTTTGAATATATGTGTGGACCTATTTCATTAAATACAGCAACTAATGTTTGTAATCCGATGGAGAGATATAGTATGGCTTTTGCCATTTGATTTGATTTTAAGAATGTCTTTAAAGTATTTATATGAAATGCTAAAAGAAGTCCCCAACCAATACCTCTTAAACTCGGTATAAAATATAATGCTTCTTTTGGTAAATCAAAACAAAGAAGGAATATTCTAGTAAATAAAAATCCCGATGAAATTATTAGCATTAAACTATTCTTTTTAAATTTCACTT
>DNJQ01000146.1:609-2684 GCA_003497225.1 Bacillota bacterium
AAGTTATAAACATGACAATAATTTCAGTAAGAATCATTGAAGAATATAAAATACCATAGTTACTTGAAGAAATTCCCTTTACATCTTTAGCATAAAGAGAAAAGAAAGTATCGGTTGAATGTGAAGCACTTAATATTAGAATGTAAAAGAAAAAGTACAAAATAAACTGTTTGTTCTTTATTGGATTAACATATGGTTCTTTCTCTTTTTCATCACCAAGTTTCATTTGATTTTCAATATCATTAAAGGTGTATAGAAGGAAATAGTCTATGCACCACACTCCACCAGCAATTAAAAATGTGAAGCAATAATTAATATGATCTATTAAGAATCCCCCACAAAAACTAGAGAACAAATACGCTATAGATCCAAATATTCTTATTCCTGCGTAATTTTTCTTTTCATTAGTTGAGATAGAAGAACAAACTCCATCAAGCAGTGCATAAAATGATGAATTACAAAAATTCATTACCATTGAAAGAATTAGAACAATTACAAAATTACTAAAAAATCCTATTAAACTACAAGCGATTATCTCTATTGGCATTAATATTTTTAATAGCATCATGTTTCTTTTATTGCTCTTACATAAAAAAGACATAACCAAATTACCAACTATTGCCATAATAGGAACACTAGCTAATAAAGCCCCGGTATAAAAAGTAGATAAGTCTAAAGAATGAAAGAATAAAGGTAGAAACGCATAGATTAATGCATCTGAAGTATAGCGCAATAGATTGAATATTTGCGCCTTATGATAATCAGTTATTCTTTTTAAAAAATTCATACTCTAATATTCTAGCGCAAAATTACCGATTTATTGCATAAAAAAACCGCAATCAAGAGATTGCGGTAAATATTGATTATTTTCCTCCACAGACGGCGCGGGTAGTAGAGTTAACATTTCCCCAAATCTTACAAGCGTAATTGCGGTCATCGATGAATGGATTTCTAACCCAATTATATTTGGTATATAAAGCTTCGTTTCTTTGAATCTCGGTTTTATCAATATCATACTCAAGGTTCCACTCTAATAATGTTGATAGTTTTCCCATGCTTAGATTTCCCGTGCTATCGGTTGTTTTGTCAACGAGATTCAAACCATTATTTTGATATTTAACTGCGCAATAGAAGATGATTCTAGCCGCAATACCACGATAATTATTATTTCCTAATGATCCAGGATCATAATTTGATCCTAAATTATAGAAAGCATTTCCTCTTCCCGAATTATCTGCTGATAAAGCTGGACGAACCATGTGAGGATCTCTTTCGGCGTAATTACCTCCACGAGAATCAGGCCAAACGTGTTCCCTATTCATATCCCCCCTAGCGGTCTCTTTTCCAGTATAGAAAGCGTAATAATATCCGCTGCGTCCAGGAACACCATCGGTATCTGGGAAGATGTCCCAAAGATTTTTATATGAGAAGTTGCTTGGCATATTGGTTTTAGCAAGAAGATTATATAAACTCATCTTTAATGTATCACCACGCGCATCATCATCTATTGATGTATAGTAATTGCCGTTATAATTTGGCTCAACATAGGTGTATTCATAATCAGCCACACCTTCCGCAAATTTTAAAACCGTGACAGTGATAGATTTTTTAGAAGTAGTTTTTCCATCAATTGTTATCGTATAGCTTAGAGTAACTGTTTTATCAGCATCAGTAGGTCTAGTAACTACACCAGTATTTGAAATTAATTCAGTATTTGATGATTCCCATTTTATCGTCGCTCCATATTCTCCACTAGTTGGAAGATTGATATTTGTTCTAACTCTCATATCTTTTAAGTTATTGATGGATGAAGCTTCAACAAAAGCAACCTTAGCATTAAAATCTAATCCCTCAAGAACTACTTGACTGGCATTAGTCAAAGCAATTTGAGGCTTTTTATAATAATCAGCAAAGGCACCATTTACAGCTAATTTAGAACCTACAGCAAGCTGACCTAATAACGCATCTATTGATGATCTAACGGTAGAATCCAATCTTTTAGAAATGTAAATTTGAATTGTATTTGTTCCATCCGATACATCGATAAATGAATCGTTAGCTCCAGTAGTTCTCTT
>DNJQ01000146.1:3036-3218 GCA_003497225.1 Bacillota bacterium
CAATCGTGGTTTTAACTGGTTCAGATAATTTACATGCACTTGATTCAACTGTGACGGTTGGATTAATTATTTGATATATTCCTGCACCGGAATAAAAACCTATTTTTCCAGCAACATGGATTAAATCACCAACTTTTACTTCAGGAAGAGAAGATTTTCCAGCATAGATAAATCCACCACCA
>DNJQ01000146.1:3508-4160 GCA_003497225.1 Bacillota bacterium
AAATCCACCACCAGTTTGATCTTCAACATATAAATCCGAGCCTTTTAAACCCGTGACCTTAACTGTTCCATCGAAAGCTTTATCAACATTTGCTGCAGTAACATCACTAAGTGGTGTTCCTGAATTATCAGCGCATACAACAGCTGGTGTTGAAGGTGTTATAGAAGGAGTGCTCGTTGGTGTTAAGCTTGA
This sequence comes from Bacillota bacterium, assembly GCA_003497225.1. Lineage (GTDB taxonomy): Bacteria > Bacillota_I > Bacilli_A > RFN20 > CAG-288 > CAG-345. The sequence goes on from DNJQ01000146.1 coordinate 3,701, forward strand.
TGAAGGTGATGGTGTAACAACAGAAGTTCCAGAACCACCAGTGGGACCTATAGAGGAGCCTGTAGAATTAGCTGGTGTCTTTTTCTGACATGAAGATAATGTTGATAGAATGAGTAGTGGTAATAATAATAACTTTTTGTGTTTCATATTCTCTCCTTATATTAGTTGAAAAAACATCTTCTCTTTTATTGAGAATGTTTCACAAAAGCGACTTGGCTTTATTGTGTTTTAATCAACCAACAACGATTTGACTAGCATCAGTTAATGCTATTTGTGGCTTTTTATAGTAGTCAGCAAAAGCACCATTGATAGTTAAAGTTGAACCAACTGCAAGTTTAGCTAATTCTGTATCTATCGCTGTTCTTGCTGCAGTAGCAATTCTTTTAGAAACATATATATCAATTGTATTTGTTCCATCAGATACTGTGATAAATGCATCGTTAGCTCCAGTAGTTCTCTT
>DNJQ01000146.1:4456-4712 GCA_003497225.1 Bacillota bacterium
AGTTCTCTTTTCAACACTAGTTACCGATAATCCTTCGACTTTAACTCTACTCATACGGTGAGAGTCAATATCGGCGATTGTGGTGCTTACTGGATCTGATATTTTACATGCACTACCTTCAACTGTGACTGTTGGGTCAACTATCTGGTATATTCCAGCCGTAGCAAAATTACCTATCTTTCCAGTGACGTGGATTGAATCTCCAACTTTAACTGCGGGAAGTGTTGATTTACCAGCATAGATAAATCCACCACCA
>DNJQ01000146.1:5007-5361 GCA_003497225.1 Bacillota bacterium
AAATCCACCACCAGTTTGATCTTCTACATAAAGATCCGAGCCTTTTATACCAGTGACTTTAACTGTTCCATCAAACGCCTTATCGAGATTGGCGGCCGCAACATCACTTAAAGGTGTTCCTGAATTGGTTGTACAAACATCAACTGGTTTTGTACTTGATGTCGCTGAAACTGTGGTTCCAGTTCCCGCTGATCCAGCAGGACTAGATGTCTTCTTTTGGCATGAAGATAATGTGGCTAGAAGTAGAAGTGGTAATAATAATAACTTTCTTGGTTTCATATTTTCCTCCTTATTATGAAATTATAGAAGTATTCTCTCATTGGATATATATTATAAACTTTCTTGTAAACGCTT
>DNJQ01000042.1 GCA_003497225.1 Bacillota bacterium
AACATTTTTTAATGTTTGATCGTTTATAATATTAAGAATTTCATCTTCTGATAAGACTTTAAAATCACACAAAAATTTTCCCCACCAGGCTTCACCATTTTCCGGCGCTCTTTCTAATACTGTTTCAAAGAATTTTTCAGCTTTCGTAAAGTTTCTAACTTCCATTTCTTGATTTGCACGAGTTAAAAGCGTTCCTATCGTTGATGTTCCTCCATTGACATTGCTAGTATTTAAATTATTTATTTTTTTTTCTAAATCTTGCTGCACCTTTTTCTGTTCTTCTATTTGCTTACGAAATTGTTCAGCTTCTTCCTCTTTTTTTCGTCTTTCTTCTTCTCTTTTTGCTCGAGCTAACGGTGTATGATTTTTTACAAAATTTACTATTTCAAAATCAGCAGCACGTCGACTATAATCTATTCCTTGTATTTTTCCTATACTTCCAGGTAATCTTTCGATTGGTGTTCCATCAAATACTATTGTTAATGAATCATTTTCTTTATCTTTATTATTAACTAATTCTTTAAAACGTGTATATTCATTCTTTACCCACGGTGTATTTAAATATTCTTCGTTTGAACATACCACTAACATAGTTTCAGATGTATATAAAGCATAAAGAATTAATGCTTCATAATCTACACCTGTACGTCCTTTAACTTCACGTTCAGAGAAAAAAGGTGAATAACCTTCACGTTTTAATAAATCATAAATTGAGTCTGCATTATAGGCATCTTGAGTCCAATTTTTCCTTGAACTATCAGTTTGTTCATCATCTAATTTAGAAACCTTTACACAAATAAATGTATCAAAGTCTAATCCAGACTCTTTTAATTCAATAAATTTTTTACGTATATCATCTATTTCTTTAGCCTTTTTTTCATATTCAGTCTTTTGTTTATCGGTTGCTAATTCTAAAGCATGCAAATAATTTTTGTTTTTTGAAAACTCCTTTTCAATAAAACTATAACAAATAGGTTGAAGATGATCAGTAGTTTTGATCTTTTTAGTAATCTCATCCTTTTTAATAATCTTGTCTTTTATATATTGAACTTTAAATTCTGCTAAGGACATTCCAAAATAAGCCTCTGGTTCATTACTATCGTATTCAGCGGCTTTAGAATATGCAGTATAAGCATCATCAAATCTACATGTATCTAGATCGTGTTCACCTTGATGTAAAAAACTTAAAGCTTCGGTTGATGTTTCTTTTTTAGGAATAGTAAAAATACTACCGCAATATTCACACTCTACTACGCCGTCTTTTGCTTTGCTCAAATCTATCGTCGCTCCGCAATTTTTACATTTTATCGTTTCCTCTATCATGTGAACTTATTACTCCATTTTCTTTTTTAAATCTTCAAGTTCTTTCTCTATCATCTGCTCAGTCATATTATCTGTAGCAGCTTCATTTCCAATGAGACTATCAAGTTCGGCATTTTCACTTTCATTTCCAGAATAATTGGTTGAGAAAGTAGATTCTGTATCATCCATAAATTGTTCCATTTGTTCTGTTTGAACTTCTACTCCAGCCATAGCTTGAGTAAATTGCTTTTGAACCTTTAAGAATGCTTTTTCTTTTGTTAGCTTCATCATATCTTTAGAAAGAACACCCATACCCTTTAAAAATTCAGCAGTCATAGCGGACATGTCTTTCATCTGTGATGTTATTTCAAAATTTAATTTCATTTCATAGACTCTACGCTGTTGAGCTATAGTCATTCTTAATCCAGATAAAGCAAGATTATACTGAGCAGCAAGACCTTTTTGTTTTGCTTGCTTTCCTGATTCAACATAAACTTTCTTTTGTTCTTCTAATTTTTGAATTTGCTTATTCATTGCGTTAATTGTTTGTTTAATTAACATCTTCTTTTTAATTTGCTTTTTAGTGATAGACATTTTTATTCCTCCTCATCAGCATTCTTTTTTTCGGCAAGATTATTAGCTGAATATAATTCCTGCTCTTCATTAACCGTTTCTTCAGTTTCAAACATGGCTAAAAGTTCATCATCTTTACTATTCATGCCGTAAATAGATTCATTTTTCTCATAAATTTGTTCAACATCTTTAAATGTTTCGTCAGCTGAGGTTAAAACATCCTCCGCTGCAACACGAGTATTCAAAGTTTTATTTAAGAACTTAGCTAATTTCTTTTGATCTGCTAAAAGGTTACCTAAAGATACTTTTGATGTTTTCTTGAAGAACTGATTATCATCGATTGCTGTTTTTAGTTTATTTAAAAGTTGGATATTATAAAGCAAGTACATCGCTCTTTGAACACTTTGTTCACGTTCTGCTTTTAAACCATTGATTCTTTTAGCGTAAAATAGTTTGAGTTCTCTATTAGTTTCTTTCTTACCTTTAAGCATCAAATCATCAACCTGTTTTTGCTTTTCACTAAGTCCACTTTCAATACCTTGCAACTCTTTTTCAAGTTTACAAATAGCATCTACTGTATCTTCACGAGTTAATTTGTCATATTTACTTTTAAATGGCCACATAATAACCTCGCTTTATATAGAATGAAGTCTTTTATTTCTTTCAGATATAGCGATTTGAATATCAAAAAGAGTATCTTTTACTTTTTTATTAAACTCTCCTTCAGATTTAGTAAGAATAACTTTCAAATCATCGAGTTTATCACCAATCTTTTTATCTCGTTCAAAAATTTTGGATTTATCAGATGGTGCAAGATATTTTAATTTTTCTTGTAAACTATATAATTCATTAATAATTTCAATATTGTTTTTAGCTAAAATAACCAAAGTATCAATGGACTTACTATTTGTTTCAATAATTAT
>DNJQ01000092.1:0-2025 GCA_003497225.1 Bacillota bacterium
TTTAAATATCAAGATGATTTAAAGTTTCATCAAATAGAAAGGATACAAACGATGAATAAAATTAATTTGATGGATTATGAAGAAATAGTAAAAGTAGCTAACCTTTATTTAGAAGGATGCCAAAAAGGTGATAGCTCTATTATGAAACCAGCTTTTCATAAAAATGCTACTATCAATGGCGAGCCGATTCAAAATTTATTTGATGGTGCAGATGAAGCCGGGGCAACTAATTCAACTGGAAGAGTTGATGTATTAGAAGTTAATAATGACATTGCGGTCATAAGAGTAACTATGGAAAACTATTTTGGTGCAGATTATGTTGATCTCCATATGTTAAAAAAATTTAACGATGGTTGGAAAATAGTTGCTAAAGTATTTACTGATAATAAATAATAACTGGAGTTTTACATGAAAAAGAACATTAAAACAACTGAAGCAATATTCCCAATGCCAGTACTAATGATTGCAACTTATAATGAAGATGGTTCAATTGATGTAATGAATGCTGCTTGGGGAACAATGCTAGAAAGAGATTATGTAATTTTAAATTTAACAGAATCTCATAAGACAGTACAAAATATCAAAAGAAGAAAAGCATTCACAGTAAGTATCGCAGATGCAAAACATGTAGTTGAAGCTGATTATTTCGGTATTGTTTCTGCTAATAACACTCAAAACAAATTTGAGAAAAGTGGCTTAACATCTACAAAATCTAAATTAGTAGATGCCCCAATTATTAATGAATTCCCTATTAGTATAGAATGTGAATTCATTGAATATCAAGATGGTAAATATGGTTGCGGTGTTATAGGAAAAATAGTAAATGTATCTGCTGAAGATAAAGTTATAGATAATGATCAAGTTAATATAACTAAACTTGAAGCAATTGCATTTGATCCTTATACACTTGGATATTATAAAGTAACCGAACGAGTTGGAAATGCTTTTAAAGATGGCTCAAAATTAAAATAATAGGTGAAGAAAAATGAAAGTTCTATTAATTAATGGAAGTCCTAATGAAAAAGGATGCACTTATACAGCTTTATCAGAAGTTGCTAAAACACTAAATGAACAAGGAATAGAAACACAAATATTCCATATTGGTAAAAAAGCTGTTCATGGTTGCATTGATTGTAATGCATGTCAAAAACTTAGAAAATGTGTATTTAATGATGATGTAGCAAATGAAATTCTTGCACTCATGCAAAAAGCTGATGGCGTAATAATAGGATCTCCTGTTTATTACGCTGGACCTAATGGTGCACTTTGTGCCTTGCTTGATCGAGTATTCCATTCAAGTAAAGGAACACTAGCATTTAAACCAGCTGCTGCAGTTGTTAGTGCTAGAAGAAGTGGAACTACAGCAACATTCAACCGTTTAAATATGTATTTCACTATGAATAGAATGCCTGTTGTATCTTCTCAATACTGGAACGGGGTTCATGGCTTTACTCCAGAAGATGTTTTAAAAGATGAAGAAGGATTACAAACCATGAGAACTCTTGGTTACAATATGGCTTGGATGCTAAAAAACATCGAATCTGGGAAACAAGAATTACCTAAAATTGAGCCGAGAAAATCTACTCATTTTATTCGTTAACTAAATAATATAAAAAATGCGATACATTGCGTATCGTGTTTTTTTATTCAAAAAAGGTTATAATCTACTTAATGCTAAAGGAAACTAAAGGAGTATAAAATGAAGATAACAGTAATAAACGGTACAGAAAAACATGGTGTAACCTATAAGCTTAAAGAACAGTTTTTAGAAAACTTTAAAGCAAACGCTGAAATAACAGAGTTCTATTTACCAAAAGATTGTCCATCTTTTTGCTTAGGTTGCACAAGCTGTTTTATGCATGGTGAAAACACCTGTAAAGATTATTCATATATAAGTACCATTGAAAAATCACTTCTAGAAGCTGATTTAATAGTAATGACTTCCCCGGCATATGTTATGCACACCACCGGAGCTATGAAAGCATTATTAGATCATTTCGGTTATCGTTGGATGCCGCATAGACC
>DNJQ01000092.1:2324-2803 GCA_003497225.1 Bacillota bacterium
TATCGTTGGATGCCGCATAGACCTCATAAAGATATGTTTGGAAAAAGAGCTGTGATTATTACCCAATGCCTTGGCGCTGGGGCAAAATCAACAGCGAAAGATATTAAACAAAGTTTATCTTGGTGGGGCATTTCTAAAATAGGTGTTTTTAACGGTTCACTTATGAGCGATATCATATGGGATAAACTACCTAATAAGAAACGCAAGAAACTAATTAAAAAAATAAATAAACTCGCACGTAAATTTAAGAAAATCAACTATTCAAAACCTGCACATACAAAACTTATCGTTAAAATCAAATTTGCATTTTGCCGTATGATACAAAAGAAAGTACATAAAAATGGTGGTGGACTTGATAGTGATTATTGGTTAAATAATGGATGGCTTGGTAAAAAGCGTCCATGGAAAGAATTAAAGCACAAAAGATAAATACTATATAATTAACTTATATAAATTTTTAGGCCAACTGCCACTTTTTT
>DNJQ01000095.1:0-592 GCA_003497225.1 Bacillota bacterium
TTTATAAGTTTTTCTGATGCAACAAGGTTTTTCTCTAATACAAAGTGTTTTGGTAAAATGTTTTTGTCATAAAGCAAATTAAAGATTTTTTCATTTTCAAATAGGGGAAATCTATTATCAAATGAAGTTTTTACAAAATATTTATCATCACAAAGAAAAGTATAGTTTGAAATGCCGTTACCTATAGGTCCAGTAGCATTAGCAAAGTGCTTATTAATTAGTTTAATTATTTCTTTATTCATTATCTTTCTAGTTATTTTTTAACTATAAGAGTTTTACCAGTCATTTCAGCAGGAAGAGGTTCGCCGAGCAAATCTAAAATTGTTGGGGCAATGTCGCGAAGCGCTCCGCCAGAGCGAAGTGAAACACATTTATCATTGATAACGAATGGAACGAGAGAAGTTGTGTGTTGAGTCATGGGTTCACCTTTTTCATCGATACACATTTCAGCGTTTCCGTGATCAGCAGTTAAAAGAAGTGTTCCGCCGTGTTCATTTAAATAGTTGAGAATTCTTCCTACACAGGTATCAACTGTTTCAACGGCTTTAATAACTGCTGGCATAATGGCTGTATGTCCAACCATATCGCAGTT
>DNJQ01000095.1:878-4724 GCA_003497225.1 Bacillota bacterium
CCAACCATATCGCAGTTAGCAAAGTTTAAAATTACAACATCAAGATCGCCTTTATCAAGTTCAGAGATCAATCTATCAGTAACTTCATAAGCGCTCATTTCCGGCTGTAAATCATATGTAGCAACTTTTGGAGAATTAATTAGTGCACGGCGGCAACCATTGAGTTCTGGTCTTTCTTTTCCGTCATAATTAATTGTTCCATCAAAGAAGAAAGTTACGTGAGCATATTTTTCAGTTTCGGCAATACGTAATTGTTTATATCCTTTAATAGCTAATACTTCACCAAGAGTTTTATCTAAGGTAGGAAGTCTAAAGGCTATTTCACCATGAACTGAATCAGCGTATTTCATAGTACATATGTAAGTGATGTCTTCTAAAATAACTGGTGGAGTATATGGTTTATAAGCTAAAGTACCATCTTCTTTAACTGGTGGTTCTTCATAGAAGAATGGATTAGTAATAATAGTTGAAATTTGAATAGCTCTATCAGGTCTAAAGTTCATGAATATAACTGAGTCGTGGCTCTCTAACTTTCCATCAACATTTTTGTTATATCCAGGAATTATAAATTCATCTGAACCTTCTTTTCCTTGAGCTTCCATCTCTTTATATTGAGATTTTAAATAATCTGAATAGGAAGTGAACTCATTACCTTGACGCATGGTTAAGACACGATAACTTTTATCGATTCTATCCATGTTCTTATCTCTATCCATGGCGTAATAACGTCCGTGAATTGAAGCTATGCCTTGATATCCATATTTATTTAATTCAGCAGTAATAGCATCAAGATATTTAACGCCTTCTTTTTGACCAACATCACGGCCATCCATAAAGGTATGAACAAAGAGTTTATCTTTACCAACATTATTTTCATGACACATCTTAATCATAGCTAAGATGTGATTTAAGTGTGAATGAACTCCACCATCACTAGCTAAAGCGAAGATGTGAAGGTTAGAATTTTTTTCTTTGGCATTTTTAATAGCATTTAAATAATGTTCATTTTTAAAGAAATAACCATCTTTAATGGCTTTATTAATAAGGGTTAAGGATTGATAAACTGTTCTTCCCGCGCCCATATTCATATGTCCAACTTCAGAATTTCCCATCTGTCCTTCAGGAAGACCAACTTCTTCACCTGAAGCTTCAAGTTTAGTCATCGGGTAATCCTTCATAAAGGCATCTAAATTGGGTTTCTTTGCTTGGTTAACGGCATTTCCTAGATTTTCTTTTCTAAGTCCATAACCATCCATAATACATAGAATAATTGGTTTCTTTTTGCTATTCATCTTTGTTCTCCTTTTCTTTCCAATATGTTAATCTTGTTCCTTCAGTACATCCGTTATAATCTATTCCATCTATTTTTGATAATATTAAATTTGGAGTAAAACTTCCATTTGAAAGAGCATCAATAACCTCTTTAAATTCATCTTTAACTTTCATTAATATATCTAAGAATGAATCATTGCGTTTTTCATTGGTTACTGGATGATACCACGTTTGATGTTTTAGATTTAAAGGATCTACGGAATATTCATCATCAGTATAAAGAGCATTGAACATGCTGTGTTTACCGGTAATCTTTCTTATCCAACGGTGTTTGCTCATCTTTTGCATTGAGATCATATTTTTTACGGAGTTAGTGTAGTAACGTCTACTGACTTTGACATTTAAAAAGTCCTTCATGGTATTTTTAAGTGGTTTATCAATAGCATGAAGAATCTTTTTATCGGTTTTTAAAGCATCTTCAGTGTGATCACGATAATCTATTTCAGGATAAATATCAGCTAAACAAGAATCTATTTCACTTTCAAAATTTGCGTGTTCATAGTGAAATCTTCCCTTTAATCTTCCTTCTTCATTAAATCCAGAATAATAGTAAACAAAAGGATGAGCATTTTTATCTAATAGGTGATGAGCATATTGACCAACGATAAAGGCCAAGAATATTTTTTTCTGTTGCTCATCAGTTATTTCATCATAGCTTTTAAAAAGAGAAGTAAAAAACTTTTTACCATCAGTATGATGTATTTTACTTCCATATCTTCTTTTAGCCGCAAGATAGTGCCAAGCGCGCCAAGGCATTAAGCCATAGTAAAATAAAGGATCTGGTCCTTGGGTTGCTAAAAGCAAGGTACTTTTTGTATCAGCATCTAAATCAGTATCTTTGATGCATTCGTGCATCAATAAGCGGTGGGCTAAAAGATTAGGCATTCTTTCTTATTTTTCCATATACAACGCCTTTTATACCAGCGGCGTTGCCTTCATCGGTATCGATGTGCATGGCTGGGGCAAAGTTTTCATTAACACGAATGACAACATCCGAGAAAGTTAATGATCTTGCAAGTGGTGAAGGAACTTCAACAGAAACTATTTCACCATTCTTTAAGTTTAATTCATCTGCGGTCTTAGGATCGAGGTGGATGTGTCTTTTAGCAGCGATTAATCCTTCGGATAAATCGAGTTCTCCACAAGGTCCAACAATTTTAATTGGAGCAGAATTTGCGGTATCGCCAGATTCTCTAATTGGAGCATCAACTCCAAGAGTTCTTGCATCAGTTAAGGAAACTTCAACTTGGCAAGCTTTTCTAACTGGTCCTAAGATAGAGACATTTTTTAAAGTGTTTCTTGGACCAACGATATCAACTCTTTGTTCAGATGCGAATTGTCCAGGTTGGGAAAGCATCTTCTTTACTGTTAATTCCGCGCCGCTACCAAAAAGTATTTCTAAGGCTTCTTTTGTCACATGAACGTGACGAGCGCTGATTTCAATTAAAATATTTTCTTTCATTATAATTACCTCCAGGGAAACCCTTATGTAATTTACCATTATTAATACTTTATTTCAATTGTTTTACTATATAAGTAATAAGAAAAAATGCCGGAATTACTTCCGGCAAAAGGTCATAAGGCCGACTTAAAGAAGTTCAAGCACATGATGAACTAAGGCTTAAAAAGCTAACATGAGCCTAACATCACTAATCTTGCATTCTTTTACTAATGCTTAGTAAACAAAAAAAATATTATAATAAATCTAATTTAAATCACACTAAATATGTGCAAGGAAAGATAAAAGATATTAAAGCAATCAAAGTTTATGATTCACTTGGTAAAGAGACTATAAAAGTTATTGCTTTTGGAGAAAACTATATGGGAAGTTATATAGTTGATTCTTCTAAGCAGAAAAAGGGAAAAATTAATCTTACTCCAGATATGGCGATAGAAAGAATTGATAAGGTAGTAAAACCCGCCTTAATTGATTTAAATTATTTTGATCAAGGACTTATTGATAACTTACTTTTAGAATTAGATAATACTAAAAACTATTCTTATTTAGGTGCTAATGTAATTTTAGCTGTAAGTTTAGCTATAAGTTCATTAGCTAGTAATGAATCTAACTTTTTCCTCTTCCGTTATCTTTCTTCACTTAATAGTACTATTATGCCTATTCCTATTGTAACCGCACTAAGTGGAAATGATTTTGATTTTATCAAAGAGTATCTTTTAATACCTAAAGGATTTAATGATATTAAAGAGTCTATAGAAAAGACGAAGACAATAATTGATAAACTCACTAAAAAGATTTATGAAAATAATAGCGAAGTCTTTTGTGATGAACAGGGAAATGTCTTAGCTATTCCTTATAAAAGCAAAGAAAATATTGAATTAATAAATAATGTTATTAAAGAAGAAAAAAGTGAAGATCACTTCTTCTTAGGAATTAGAACTAATAGCAATGTTTATAACAACGAACAAAGTAGGTATTTGATAGATAATCATTATTTAACTAGTAAAGAACTGATAGATTTTTATCTTAAACTTTGTAATATGAATGTTAAGTAT